>JANOZI010000380.1:0-5337 GCA_031429375.1 Acidobacteriota bacterium
GACCCACTGTCCTTGCCCGCGAACGTCCCGACCTCGTTCGCCGCATATAGGAAATTGCGGGTCGGGTGAACGGCAAGGTAACTGGGATTGGGAGTTTGTCCCGCCAGTTCCGGAGCGGTCAACGCGCCCGACGCCAGGTCGAGGCGGGAGACATACACGCCCTTGCTCTTCTCGCCCGTGTAGGTACCGAAGTACACGAGCAGGTCGCTGCCCGGCAACGACCTGCCGCCTTGACTCGAGGCAGGGATCGAGAGAAGTGCAAGGCCCACGACGATCAGAAATCGGATTCGACTCATGTCGATTTTATAAGCGTGAGCCGTGAGCCGAAGGGCTCAGAAGGTCAACTTCCCTCCCAGCTGCATTTGCCGCATGTTGCCGGCGGCGCTGATGCGGCCGAACGTCGCCGCGCCGAACGTCGCGTTCGGGTTGCCATAGTTGACCCGGTTGAACGCGTTGAAGATCTCCGCGCGGATCTGGAACCGCACGCTTGCCCCGACCGGAATGTTCTTCGTCAACGACAGGTCGGTGATGATCGACTTGTCGCCGCGCAGCAGGTTGCGTGAGGCATTGCCGAACGTGAACTGGGCCGGCAGCTCGAACGCGGACGCATCGAAGCAGTTGACCAGGTCGCGGCTGTTCGCGAGCGGCTGACAATTGAGCGTGGGCACGCCGCCGATCAGATTCGGCCGCTGGAGTCCGGAGATGCCGATGTTGGCGCGGTCGGTGCCGATGGTCACGTTGACCGGCGACCCGCTCTGGATCGTCGTCGCGCCGGCGATCTGCCATCCGGCCACGACGTACTTCAGGATCGGCTGCGACGAATCCTTCAAGAACGGGATGTCGTAGATGTAGCTCGCCACGAAGCGGTGCGGAATGTCCCAGTTCGCTGGCCCGTAGTCTCTCGCGGGGTCGTAGTTGTCCATCGTCTGGCCGCCGCCGTTCGAGTGGGTGGCCATATCGCGCGTGCGCGACCACGTGTAGTGCGCGTCGGCCTGCAGGCCGCGGCTCATGCGCCGGCGCAGGATGAGGCTGACCGCATCGTAGTCTGCGATCAGGTCGTTCTGGATGATGCGACGCGAGCGGAAGTTCTGACTCGGCCGCCGCGGATCCACGGCTCCCGGACCGGGCTGAGGCGTGTTGTTGAAGAAACTTCGATCCAGGTTGCTGGTGTTGGAGCCGACGTATTGCAAGTCCAGCGCGGTGCCCGGCCAGAGCTCGCGTTGGAGGTCGACGCTCCATTGGTTCTTGTGAGCGTTAGGAAGGTGCCGCGTGGGGGAGATCATGTCCGGGCGTGCGGCAGCGCCGACGGCGACGCCGGTCGGCCGGTCGAAGGACAACGTCGGATTCGCAGGATCCGAACTGTACGTGGTCACCGCGGCGATCGGCGGGTTATTGGTCAGGAACGTGAACGAGTTCATCTGATTCGGGTTGTAGTAAATCCCCCAACCTGCGCGCAGAACCGTTTTCTCGCTGAGCCGATACGTGGCGCCGAGCCTCGGAGCAATGTCCTTGTAGTTCGGGTCGTGGAACCTGAAGCCTTTGGCAGGAAAGCTGGTAGGGATGATGCTCTCCTGGTCCGCCGACAGCATCGACGCGAGTCCCGCGTAGGTCTGAACCGGTGTGTTCAGCTCGTAGCGCAGGCCGAGGCTGAGCGTGAGGTGCTGTGACGCCTGCCACACGTCGTTGACGAAGAACCCATTGCGCCATCCCCCGACATGCCCTTGAATCTGATCGGTGGGTGGGATGACCGTTCGCGGCAATCCCAGCATGAAATCGGCGACCGCGTGGCCGGTCATGTCGCCCGTAAAGTCGAAGCGCCCGCGCGGGTCGTTGGCCGCACGCCGCCCGGTGGTGAGCCGCCGGATGTCCACCCCGGCTCGCAGGTTGTGCGATCCGCGCGTATAGGCGGCCACGTTCGACAGCTGAAATGTCGTGTCGAATTGATACCAGTTCGTGCCGCCGCCACCCAGCCCGCTGAAGGCGCTGATGTTGATGCTCGGAATGCCGGGATTGCTGTACCTGACATCGCCGTCAAAGCCCGGAATCCCAAGATCCGCTCCGGCTGGGGTGAGATTGTTCACGGCAAATTCATTCAGCGTGTCGAAGCCGACGCGGTGGTAGCCGGCTCGGAAGTCGTTGACCAGCGTCGGCGTCAGCGTATGAGTGTAGGAAACCAGCGTGTTGTGATTGACGCGCGGTTGCGTCACCACCTGGCTGGGAAGTGCCGCGTTGAAGACGTTGCTGTTGACGCTGTCGTGCCAGTTGTAACGGACCGACAGTCTGACCTTGTTGCTGACGTTCTGATCGACGCGGGTCAGGACCTGGTCGACGTTGTCCGTGTTGGCCGCCTGGTTCTGGAGGTTGGAGGCAATCCCGGGCCGGTTGGGTGCGGGGTAGAACTCCAGGATCTTGCGAGCGGTTGCCGACAACTGCGCCGCGGGGATGATGTTCCCGGGGTACGGCTGGCCCGTAAACGGGTTCCGAATGGTGCCGCTGAACTCGGAGAAATTACCCTGCCGCATGAGCGCGGTCGGGACCGTCACGATCGGGCTCGACAGGCCTTCTCCGCGGACGCCTTCGTAGGCGCCCAGGAAAAAGGTCTTGTTGCGGCCGTCATAGAGTTTCGGGATCGCGACGGGGCCGTCCATCTGAAAACCGAACTGGTTTCGCCGCCGCGGGTTCTTGGGATTCGCCAGGTTGTCGAAATGCCCGCGCTCGTCGAGCGCATCATCCTGAAAGAACTCGAACACCGATCCGTGTGGGGTGTTGGTGCCGCTCTTGGTCACGACATTGACGTGGACGCCAAGGTAAGCCCCATACTCCGCTGAGGTGCTGCCCGTCTGCACCTGAATTTCCTCAACCGCTTCCGCGATCGGGCGCATGCTGGTGGCCGCCAGCAAGTTGGCCGAGGAGTTAATGCCGTCGAGCGACAGGCTGTTCTGGATCTCTCGCTGGCCTGCGCCCCTGAAACTGAGGCCGATATCACTGCTCAGGCCGCCGAGGACGCCAGGCGTCGTGCTCGCCAGGTTCCAGACGTTGCGGCCGCTCAGCGGCAAGTCGACGACCTCCCGCTTCCCGATGGTTTCCGAAACCGTGGCGCTGTCGGTGGCGAGGAAAGTGGCCGACGCCGCTACCGTGATCGTTTCGGCCAGGGTGCCGAGCTGCAGGACCGCATTCGTTCGAACGACCTGGTTGTTGGCGACTTCGATTCCAGTCGACTTGAACGACTGAAAGCCGGAGACCGTTACCGTGATCTCATAGATCCCGGTGCGGACGAACTGGATGTTGTAATACCCGTCCGTGTTCGTCGTCGCCTCGTAGGTATCCTTCGTACCGACGTTGACGGCCACCACCTGGGCGCCTGGCACGACAAGGCCCCCGCCGTCGGTTACTGTGCCGACGAGGGCAGTCTGAGAAGCGAGCTGCGCCCACGCGGTCGTCGCAACAAACAGCCCAAGGCATACCGTCAACGACATCCGGCGCACCATCATGACCCCCTCTTTTGCTCGGTCCACAACGGGCGAGAAATGCCGTTCAGGTCCCACACCACTCGACCGCCCTTGACCGTGAGCTCGCATTCGAGCTTTTGGTCGCCCATCAACTTTCCGCCCCCTGAATCGACGAAGCCGAACTTGCCGCGCCGGACATTCAACACCGCGATGTCGGCTTCAGCACCGACGCCGAGGTGACCGAGATCCGGCCGCTTGATCACCTCGGCCGCCCGCGAGGTGTTGGCTTTGATCACATCCGCCAGCGGCATGCCCAGGTTCAGGAACTTCGACATCGTGTTGAGGATGTCCTTCATGCCGCTGTTCTGGCTGCCGATGTGCAGGTCGGTGCTGATCACATCGGGAAGGAATCCCTGCGCGATGGCCGGCACCGCTTGCCTGAACAAGAAGCTGCCGCCGCCGTGGCCGGCGTCGAAGATGAGGCCTCGCTTGCGCGCCGCCAGGACAAACGGCCGCAGCTTGCCGTTGTCGTCCACGATCGGGTCCCGGCCTCCCACGTGGGCGTAGGCGTGAGTCAGGATGTCGCCCGGTCGCAGGTGCTTCATCAGCAGATCTTCCAGCGACAGCGGCGGAGTATGACCGCCGAAATCGACCATCACCGGCACGTTCGTTTCCCGGCCGGCGGTCACGGCGCGCGTCACTGGATCCCATTCCGGTCCGTTGTAATGCGCAACTTTCACTCCAACGATCAGCCCTGGATGTTGCCGGATCCGCATGGCCGTCAGCTTGGCGTCCATGTCGGAGAGGTTCTGCTCGACCGGTCCCCCTCTCATACCTGAACCGACGATGTTGAGGAAGGAAAGCACGCGCGTTTGCGAGCGGTCGATGACCTGCTCCTTGAACTTCGGGAAACTTCTCCACCCGGCGCCGCCGACGTCGACCAGCGTCGTTTGCCCGGCGCGGAAGGAATGGCTGTCAGGCTGAACGGCGCTGTAGCCGTCGCTGTATTGCGAGTCTCCGTCGTGGCCCCAGAACACGTGGGCGTGAATGTCGATCAGCCCGGGGGTCACATACATGCCGCCGGCATCCGCGACTTCGCGGGCCCGCGCGTTGGCGATGCTGCTGGCGACCAGGGCAACCTTGCCGCCGCTGACCGCCACATCCATGACCGCATTGATTCCGTTCTTCGGATCGAGCAGATGTCCGCCCTTGATCAGGAGATCGAACTCAGGATTCTGCGCTGTGAGCGGCGGGGGCGGGATGACCGCCAGTGCGACCAGACAGAGCAAGCCGCATCGAATGTGTCGTAATCGGTGCGCCACGTGTTTCACCTCGCGGAAGGGACAGGTTGACGGCGTGCCTACCATGCGGCAGACCGGGGCATCGAGTCAAGAGACACGACGTGACTTCTCATCCCTGGCGAACCCGGCGAGATCGCCACGCGCTGACGGCCGGGAGCAGCCAGACAGCAATCGCGATGGCCGCCAGGATGGCGGCCAAGGGGCGCGCAAAGAACACGGTCAGCGATCCCTGCGATGCCGTCATCGCCTGGATGAAGCGTTCTTCGAGCGGTCCCCCGAGGATGATGCCGAGGACGATGGGCCCGACCGGCACGTCGCGACGTTCGAGCACGAATCCGAGCACGCCCATCGCGAGCATGACGCCGACGTCGAAGTAGCTCCCCGCGATCGAGTAGGAGCCCAGCACGCAGAACAGCACGATGACCGGCAGCAATGTGTGGCGTGGCACACGGATGAGGGTGCCGCACGCGCGAACCGCCAGGAAGCCGGCCGGCAGCAGCGCGAGGTTGGCGAGCACGAACACCAGGTAGAGACTGTAGACGAGGCCGGCCTGCTGGTCGAAGATCTCGGGGCCCGGCTGGAGGTTC
>JANOZI010000381.1:0-10709 GCA_031429375.1 Acidobacteriota bacterium
TAAGTGTATACTGCCAAAAGCCTTAGCGGGAATGTCGGAGCGAGAAGTGGCGGCGGTCATCGAGGCCCAGCTACGACACGCCGGGTTCGACAAGCCCGCCTTTGATACCATCGTCGCCGCCGGGCCGAACTCGGCCGTGCCGCATTACCGGGCCGGCGATCGCCGGTTATCGGAAGGCGATCTGGTCGTCATGGACTTCGGCGGTATGCTCGATGGCTACGCCGTAGACCTGACCCGCACGATTACGGTCGGCCGCCCGCGCCAACGGGAACGACAACTGCTCGAGCACGTGGCGGCCGCGCAGGCGGCGGCGTTTGCGGCAATTGCCATTGGCAAGGCGGCCACGGCGGTGGACGATGCGGCGCGGCGGGCGCTGGAGGCGGCGGGCCTCGGCGAGGCGTTCAGTCACGGCACGGGCCACGGCCTGGGCCTCGAGATTCACGAGCGGCCGCGCGTCTCCCGCTGGCGAGCGGACCTGGAAGACGAAGAACTGCAGGCGGGAATGGTGTTCACCCTTGAACCCGGCGCGTATCTGCCCGGATGGGGTGGCGCACGGATCGAAGATGATGTCGTGGTCACCGCGGACGGAGCCGAATGGCTCACCGACGTGCCACGGCTTTTGTAAGACCTTGAGACCCTGAGACGTGATGACCCTGGACGAGATCAAAGTACTGGTTGAATTCATCCAGGGGCACGACCTGGATGAATTCGAGCTCGAGCAGGACGGCGTGAAGGTCCGCATCAAGCGCGGATCCAATCACTATGCCGTGGCTGCCCCCCCGGTGCCGGCCGCCACGGCCGTCTTGAGCTCGGCTCCCGTTGTGTCGCCCGCATCTCCGCCGCCGGCGGCTGCGCCGGCAGACGAGGGCGGGGAGCTCGCCATCGTCAAGTCACCCATCGTCGGCACGTTCTATCGCTCGGCCGAACCCGGTGCCGCGGCGCTCGTCTCGGTCGGCGACACCGTGCGCAAGGGCCAGGTGCTCTGTATTATCGAGGCGATGAAGCTGATGAACGAGATCGATTCCGAGTACGACGGAGAGGTCACGAGCGTCTACGTGGAGAACGGGCAGGCGGTCCAGTACGGCGAGCGCCTGTTCGCAATCCTTCCCTCTTAGCGGACCACATGACCGAAACCACTACCGGCCGCTCCGTTGTCGCGCCCGCTATGACAATGCTCAAGCGAAACCACGTTAGCTTTCGATCCGCGCGGACGGACTTTTAGGCCATGTTCAAAAAAATCCTCGTCGCCAATCGTGGAGAAATCGCGCTGCGCGTGATTTTTGCGTGCCGCGAGCTGGGCATCAAGACCGTGGCGGTGTACTCGGAAGCCGACGAGAACTCGCTGCACGTGCGCTTCGCCGACGAAGACATCTGCATCGGTCCGGCGCGCAGCGCCGACAGCTATTTGAACGTGCCGGCCATCATCAGCGCCGCCGAAATCACCGGCGCCGACGCGCTGCATCCCGGCTACGGGTTCCTGTCCGAGAGCGCCTACCTCGCCGAGGTGTGCGAAGCGTGCCACATCCGGTTCATCGGACCCGACCCGAGCGTGATCCGGCTGCTCGGCGACAAGTCCAAGGCGCGCCGCGCGATGAAGAAGGCCGGCGTGCCGATGCTGCCCGGCAGCGACGGGCCGGTCGAGAGCGAGGACAAGGCGATCAAGACCGCCCAGGCCATCGGCTACCCGGTGATCATCAAGGCGGTGGCCGGCGGCGGCGGGCGCGGCATGCGCATCGTCAAGACCCAGGCCGAGCTGGGGCACGCGTTCAAGACCGCGCAACGCGAGGCCGAGTCGGCGTTCGGGGTCGGCGACGTCTACATCGAGAAGTACCTCGAGGCGCCGCGGCACATCGAGTTCCAGATTCTCGGCGATCATCACGGCAACGTCGTGCACCTGGGCGAGCGCGAATGCTCGATCCAGCGGCGGCACCAGAAGCTGCTCGAGGAATCGCCCTCGGTGGCGGTGTCCGACAAGGTGCGCCGCAAGATGGGCAGCGTGGTCGTCGACGCCGCGCGCGCGGTCCAGTACACCAATGCGGGCACGTTCGAGTTTCTGATGGACGAGAAGGGCAACTTCTTCTTCATGGAGGTGAACACCCGCGTGCAGGTCGAACATCCCGTCACCGAGATGGTGACCGGCATCGACATCGTCAAGGAACAAATCCGGATCGCCGCGGGCGCGCGGCTCGGCTTCAAGCAGAGCGAGGTCACGTTTACCGGCCACGCGATGGAATGCCGGATTAATGCGGAAGATCCGGTGACGTTCGTCCCGTCGCCGGGCATGATCCACGCCTTCAGCGTGCCGGGCGGGCCGGGCGTGCGGGTGGATACCGCCGCGCATTCCGAGTGCTTGATCTCGCCGTATTACGACTCGATGGTCGCGAAAGTGATCGTGCACGGCCGCGATCGGCAGGAATCGATCGCGCGCATGAAGCGCACGCTCGAGATGTCGGTGGTGGAAGGCATTCGCACGACCATCCCGCTGCATCTGCGCATCCTCAACGACCCCGACTTCATCGCCGGGCGGCTCAGCACGCACTTCATGGAGCGCTTTGCCGCCAAGCCCAAGGCCACGGCCCTCGCTGAATCTGCCTAAGCTGAATCTCCCCAGCCGGGCCCCGCGCGCGGCACCCGCGCGTGGGTGGCCTAGGCTGTACGCGATCGTCGACGCAGAGGCGTGCGCCCGCTCCGGCCGCGCGCCGCTCGACGTCGCGCGTGCGTTCCTGTCGGCCGAGGTCCGGTGCATCCAGCTTCGCGTCAAGGGGTGGGACAGTGGTCCGTTTCTCGACCTGGCCCGGACCGTCGTTGACGAAGCGAATCGTGCCGGCTGCATCGTGATCGTGAACGATCGCGCCGATGTCGCCGCCATCGCCGGCGCGCACGGACTGCACGTGGGGCAGGAGGATCTCTCGCCAGCCCAGGCGCGGGGAATACTTGGCGCGGCGCCGATGATCGGCCTCTCGACGCATACCCGGGCGCAGTGGCAATCGGCCGTCGCGGCGCCAATCTCCTATCTTGCGATCGGTCCTGTGTACGGCACGGGCACGAAGGCAACCGGCTACGAAGCCGTCGGCCTGGAGATCGTACGCCAGGCCTCCGCCGACGCCCTGGCGGCAGGCTTGCCGCTCGTGGCGATCGGCGGGATCACGCTCGAGCGCGCGCCCGAGGTGATCGCCAGCGGCGCCGCTTCGGTTGCGGTGATCGGGGACCTGTTGACCGGCTCGCCCGAAGCCCGGGCGCGCGACTTCATCCGCGCCCTCTCGTAACCCTTCGACTCGTCGCACGCGTCTTCGACGCCTGCAACTCGCTCAGGGCAGGTCCCTTCGACTCGTCGCACGGTTCGTTCGAAACCTGCGACTCGCTCAGGACAGGTATAATCGCGGGGTTTGCCAGCCGCCCGCGCCTCGGACGAGGCACGGGTCGACCCACTTTGGAGGTGGAATGGATTCGAATCTGTTCAAGACCAAGTCGATCGAGCAGCTCGTCGGCGACGTCGAACATGGCGGCAAGGCGCTCAGGCGGAGCCTCACCGCGTGGGACCTGACCCTTCTGGGCATCGGCGCCATCATCGGCACGGGCATTTTCGTGCTGACCGGCACCGCGGCCGCCAACCAGGCCGGCCCGGCAATCACGATGTCGTACCTGGCCGCGGGCCTGGCGTGCGCGTTTGCCGCGCTGTGCTACGCCGAGTTCGCCTCGATGATCCCGATTGCCGGCAGCGCGTATACCTACGCGTATGCCACGCTGGGCGAGCTGGTGGCCTGGATGATCGGCTGGGACTTGATCCTCGAGTATGCGGTGGGCTCGATGACCGTCGCGATCGGCTGGAGCGGCTACATGCAGCGGCTGCTCGCCGGGTTCGGCATCACCATTCCGGTGGCGCTCGGCGCCGCGCCGCCGGTGGGCATCATCAACCTGCCGGCCGTGATCATCGTGCTCTTGATCATGGTGCTGCTCGTGGTCGGCATCCGCGAGTCCGCGCGGTTCAACGCGGTGATGGTCGCCATCAAGCTCGTCGCGGTGCTGTTCTTCCTCGCGGCCGGCCTCACCTACGTGGAGCCGTCGAACTGGCAGCCGTACGCGCCGTACCAATGGGCTGGGGTCATGGCCGCCGCGGCGGTCGTGTTCTTTGCCTACATCGGCTTCGATGCCGTATCGACGACGGCGGAGGAGGCGAAGAATCCGCAACGCGACCTGCCAATCGGCATCATTGCCTCGCTGGTGATTTGCACCGTGCTGTATCTTGCGGTTGGAGCCGTCCTGACCGGCATCATCCCCGTCACCCATTACCGATCGGTCGCCGACGCGTTGCCCGGTGTGCCCATCGTGGACAGCGTGGAGTCGGTGAAGTTCCTCAACGCGCCGGTGGCGTATGCCCTGAGCGTGATCGGCCTGGACTGGGCCGCGGGCCTCGTCTCGGCCGGCGCCGTCGCCGGCATTACGTCGGTGCTGCTGGTGATGTTGATGAGCCAGCCGCGCATCTTCTTCGCCATGAGCCGCGATCGCCTGTTGCCCCCGGGCGTGAGCAAGGTCCACCCCAGGTTCGGCACGCCCTACATCACCACCATTATCACCTGCGTCATTGTGGCCTTCGTCGCCGGCGAGACCCAGATCCAGGTGGTCGGCGAAATGACGAGCATCGGCACGCTGTTCGCGTTCGTCGTGGTGTGCGCGGCGGTGCTGGTACTGCGAGTCAAGCGGCCGGAAACCAAGCGTCCGTTCCGCGTGCCGTTCGGGCCGATCTTCCCGGTGCTCGGCATCCTGTCGTGTTCCTACCTGATGCTGAGCCTGCCGGTGCTGACCTGGGTGCGGTTCCTCGTCTGGCTCGACCTCGGCATGATCATTTACTGGTTCTACGGCCGGAGCCACAGTCCTCTCGTGAACGCCGGCGAAGCGGCGGCGCGGACGCCGATGCAGTCGCTGGCCAACTTCATCAACACGCTGGGGCTGCTGTTGATCTTCAATGCCGCGTGCATCGCCATTCTCGGCTACATGACGGAGTTCGGGATCACCAACGAGACCACGGCGAAGTGGAACGAGCTGCAGTCACTCGGGCTTACCGTCACCGCCGACGAGGCAGACACCTTCGGCTTGAAGTTCCTGGCGGTCGCGATCGCCGTCTGGGTCGTGGGCTTCGGGTTGACGAAGGCGTCGGGCGAGAAGGGCTGACCCTGGCCGCAAGACGGTTGGATGGAGCGGCCTGCGCCGCACAGCTCCGCGACGAGGTCGCCCCGCGCATCCAGGCGTTCGTGCGCCGGCACGGCCGGCCGCCGGGGTTGGGCGTGGTGCTGGCCGGCGAGAATCCGGCCTCCGAAGTCTACGTCCGTAACAAGATCGGCACGGTCGCGGCCGCCGGATGCCGCGCCGATTTGTTCCGAGTGGCGGGCGACGGCACCGTCGCCGACGCGCTGGCGGTCGTCGCGGAGCTCAACGCCGACGAGGCCATCGACGCGATCCTCGTGCAGTCACCACTGCCCGCCGGCATGGGGGCCGACGCGGAACAGCGCGTGTTCGACGCCATCGACCCCGCCAAGGACATTGACGGGTTTCATCCCTACAACGTCGGGCTGCTGGTCCAGAAACGGCCGCGGCTGGTGGCCTGCACCCCGCTCGGCTGCATCGAGCTGCTCGAGCGCGAGCAGATTCCACTGCGAGGCAAGCAGGCGGTCGTGATCGGCCGCAGCGACATCGTCGGCAAGCCGATGGCGCTGTTATTGCTGCATCGCGACGCAACGGTCACCGTCTGCCACTCGCGAACGGTCGACCTGCCGATGGTGGCGAGATCGGCGGATGTGCTGGTAGCCGCTATTGGCCGAGCGGGATTCGTGACCCGCGACTTCGTCAAGCCGGGCGCGACCGTGATCGACGTCGGGATTAATTCTCTGCAGACGGAGACGGAAGTCTTCCGCCTGTTCCCGGCCGGCAGCCGCAAGCGCGCGCAATTTGCTGAGAAGGGGCGGGTGCTCGCCGGCGACGTGCATCCCGAGGTCGAAGAGGTGGCCGGGGCGCTGACGCCGGTGCCGGGCGGGGTCGGCCCCCTGACCATTGCGATGGTGCTACGCAATACCGTCACGGCAGCAGAGAATAGAGTCAGCTGATATGCCGATTCGAAGGATAGCCCTCACGGGGGGGATCGCCACCGGGAAGAGCTACGTGTCCAACCAGCTGCGCGAGGCCGGGGTGCCGCTGGTGGACGCCGACGTGCTGGCGCGCGAAGTGGTGGCGCCCGGCACACCGGGGCTGGCCGCAGTGCGGCAGCGCTTCGGCCCCGACGCCGTGCGGCGGGACGGCACCATGGACCGCGTCCGCATCGGGCAGATCGTGTTCAAGGACAAGCGCGCGCGCCAGGACCTCGAAGGCATCATCCACCCGGCGGTGCAGCGCGCGATCGAACAGTTCTTCGACAAGCTGCCCAAGCGCACGCCGTTTGCGGTCGCCGATATTCCGCTGCTATTTGAAACCAAGCGCGAGGGCCAGTTCACCTCGGTGATCGTGGTCGCCTGCCCGCGCGAGATGCAGATCGAGCGCATGATGACGCGCAACAAGCTGAGCAAGGAAGACGCCGAGCGCCGGCTGGCGGCGCAGCTGCCGATCGATCAGAAGGTCAAGAAAGCCAACCACGTGATCACGACCGAGGGGTCGTTCGAGCAAACCGACAAGCAGGTCAAGGAATTGATCGCGACGTTGTCCAACCGCTAAGAGTGCGTACAGTGCGTACGGTTCCTAGAGTGCGTACAGTGCTCTCGTGCCTAGTGCCGGGTGCCTAGTGCCGGGTGCTTGGTGCGAGTGCCGGGTGCCGCGAAATTTTTGCCATCCGATTTAGCGGGCGATGGCTCAGAAACTGCGATGCGTATGCTGTGCATCAGCGGAAATGCGCGGAGATTCGGTCCGCTTAGCGCGGACCGCCGTTTGCAGTTTCGTCCGGCATGGCAGGATTCAGGGACTTCCGAGACATCGGAGCATGGCAGTTAGCCCGCGACTTGAAGTTGCTCGCCTACCAGCTTCTCGCGCGGCCCGAGGTGGCTCGCGACTTTAAGTTTCGCGATCAACTGAGCGACGCCGCTCGCTCAGCGCCTCGAAATATTGCCGAGGGCTTCGCCCGTTTCAAGCACAAAGAATTCGCGCAGTTCGCGCGCGTGGCCAAGGGATCCGAAGGAGAAGTGCTCAATCACTTCATCGACGCTGTCGACTGCGGCTATCTCTCCAAGGAGGAGTTCCCGCAGTTCGAACACGCGGCCAAAAAGGCGCTGAAGGCCGTCAACGGGCTTATCCGCTACTTGGAAACAACGCCAACGCCGCCCAGCACCGCCCAAGCAAAGCGCAAAGCGCCCAAATCAATGTAAGCACGTGGCACCCGTGGCACCCGTGGCACCCTTGGCACCCAAGCACTGTACGCACCCTAGGAACAGTACGCACTGTACGCACTAGTGCCGTTACATCTCGACTGTGGCTTCCTTGGCTGGGGCGATCCGCTCTTCGACAAACGAATTCCATTCATGGCAGTGCGGGCATTGCCACAGCAGCTCGGTGCTGCGGTAATGGCACTTCAGGCAGACGTGCGGGTCGAGGAAGAACACCGACGACCGCGCCGACTCGATGTAGCGCTGCACCAGCGCGCGATTGAGCTCCAGCTTCAGCAACACCCCCCACACCGCCTGGTGCACCATCAATCCATGCGGATTCTGTTCGAGCGCCGCCAGCAGGAACTCGAAGGCTTCGGCCGATCGCTCGCGCTTGAAGAGGTGGCGGCCGAGCGCCAGCCGCGCGCGCCAGTCCTGCGGATTGGCCGTGACCAGCCGCAGGCAGCGCGCTTCGAAGCGCTCCGGCGTGCCCTGTTTCTCGTACAGCCGCTCGAGCCGATCGAACGCCAGGTAGGCGCGCTCGGGTGCGCGCGTGATTAGGGCGTCCCACGCCGCTTCGGCGCCCGCCGTATCGCCTTCCGACAGCCGAACGTCACCCAGATTCAGGTAGGACGGCGTGGTGTCGGCATCCTGATCGATGGCGGAGGCAAAATGCCTCGCCGCGCGGCCGCGATCGCCGACCGCCATCGCCTCGATGCCGAGGGCGTTCTCCAGGAAGCCGAGAATCGCCTGGTTGCGCGGCTGCGTATCCGGGCCGCTGAGGGCGACCAGTTGCTTGCGGATGCGGTGCGCGTCGGCCCACTGGTGCTGCTCCTCGTGCAGCTTCTGCAGGTAGAGCAGCGCGTACTGGTTGTTCGGGTCCATCCGCACGACCTCGTTGAACGCCTCGAGAGCGCGATCGACGAAGCCGCCGCGTTTGAAGTCGAGCCCGAGGCACAGCAGGATGTAGGCGTGCTCGATTCGGGTCAGCTTCGGCCGCTGCAGCAGCGCCTGGTGCACCTGGATGGCGCGCGCCACTTGTCCGCGCTCGCGATGCACGTTGCCAAGGATCAAATGGATCTCGAGGGCGTCGGCATCCACGCGGGCCGCCTGGCTCAGCTCCTCGATCGCCAGGTCGATCTGGTTCGACACGAGGAAGTTCAACCCGAGCACGTAATGATGCGAGTCGCGCGCCCGGCGCCGATCGATCCAGCGGCCGTCCCGCAGCTTGTAGCGCTCCCACGCCTTGCCGATCGCCAGGCCGACGAGCAGCGCAATCAGCGCCGCTAGGAATGGCGTAGCCTCGTTGTTGATCACGAGTTCTAGACCATTCCGGTGCGCCACAGGTCGTGCAGGTGCACCACGCCCTCGACGCGCTGGTCGGTGTCGATCACGACAATCGAGGTGATTTTGCGCTGTTCCAGCATGGCCAGCGCTTCGACCGCGAGGGTGCTCGTGGCAATCGCCACCGGGTTCGGCGTCATGACGTCCTCTGCGGTAAGGTCGAGCACGTTGGCCGCGACAGACATCTTGCGGCGCAGGTCGCCGTCGGTGATGATGCCGGCCAGGCGGCCGTCTGTTTCCACGACCGAGGTCATGCCCAGGCCCTTGCGCGACATCTCGTAGATCACGTCACGCATCGCCGTGTGTCTCTGCACGGCGGGAAGGGCGTCGCCCTTGCTCATCAGCTGATCGACGCGCATCAGTTTCTGGCCAAGCTTTCCGCCAGGGTGCAAATTGGCAAAGTCTTCGGGCTTGAAGCCCTTCTCGACGAGCACGGCCATGGCCAGCGCGTCGCCCATGGCCAGCGCCGCCGTGGTGCTCGCCGTCGGCACCAGGTTCATCGGGCAGGCCTCCTCCGACACGCGGCAATCGAGCGCCACTTCCGCCGCCTGTGCCAGCGTCGACGCGGTGTTGCCGGTCATGGCGATGAGCGGCGCGCCAATGCGCTTCAGCGTTTCAAGCACGTGCCGGAGTTCTTCGGTTTCGCCGCTGTACGACATGGCAATCACCACGTCGTCCGCCTGGATCACGCCGAGGTCGCCGTGCACGGCATCAGCGGGATGCAGGAAAAAAGCCGGCGTGCCGGTGCTGGCGAGCGTGGCGGCAAGCTTCCGGCAGATGATTCCCGATTTGCCCATGCCGGTCACGATCACCCGCCCGCGGCAATTGCGGATCAGCATCACCGCGCGCGCGAAGCCCTCGTCCAGCCGCTCGACCAGCGCCAGCACCGCGGCCGCTTCGGTCTGGAGGACCTTGCGGGCGAGCGACAAATCAGGCATGTCGCACGATCTTATCAAGAGCCACGAGGCGGTGCAGGAGCGGCTCGACGAGGCTCAGGTTGAGCGCGTTGGCGGCGTCGCTGCGGGCCCGGGCCGGATCCTCGTGCACTTCCATGAACAGGCCGTCGACGCCGGCCGCCACACCAGCCTGCGACAGCGGCTCGATGTACTCGGACAGGCCTCCGGTCACGCCGTCGCCGGCGCCTGGCAGCTGCAGACTGTGAGTCACGTCGAAAATTACGGGGAAGCCGATCGCGCGCAGCATCGGGAAGGCGCGCGGATCGACGACGAGATTGTGGTAGCCGAACGACACGCCGCGCTCGGTGACGAGCACGTTGCGGTTGCCGGATTCGGTGATTTTCGCGACCACGTGCCGCATGTCGCCGGGCGCGAGGAACTGCCCCTTCTTGACGTTGACCACGCGGCCGGTCTTCGCCGCCGCGACGATCAGGTCGGTCTGCCGCGACAGGAACGCGGGAATCTGGATGATGTCGGCGACGTCGGCGACCGGATCGACCTGCGAGATGTCGTGGACGTCGGTGAGAATCGGCAGCCCGGTTCGCGCCTTCACCTTGGCGAGCACGCGCAGGCCTTCACCCATGCCGGGTCCGCGGTACGAGCTGAGCGAGGTGCGATTCGCCTTGTCGAACGAGGCCTTGAAGACCAGCGGCACCGACGCGCGGGCGGCAATAGCCGCCAGCGTCAAGGCGAGGTCCACCGCATGCGCCTCGCTTTCGATCACGCACGGGCCCATGATGAACGCCAGTGGGTGCCCCGTGCCGAAGGTCACCGATCCGGCCGACACAGGCGAGACGGCGTGCATGCTACGCCTCGCTCTTGGCGACGGGCACGCCGACCGGAATGTCGCCCTGCCCTGACCCTTTGACAAGCTCAGGGTCACCCCGAGCCACGTCGAGGGGTGAGCGAGCATCGCGAGTCGAATGGGCGTGTTTACGGCGCTTGGCGGCCTCAACGAAACTGACAAAGAGCGGATGCGGCTTCAGCGGGCGAGACTGGAACTCGGGGTGGAATTGCACCGCCACGAACCAGGGGTGCCCCGGCAGCTCCGCAATCTCGACGAACTTGC
>JANOZI010000382.1:0-2066 GCA_031429375.1 Acidobacteriota bacterium
GTGAGGGACCTGACCGGCAACCCCGTTGCGGCGTTCGTGGCCGGGCTCGTCTATGGATTCCTGCCCTATCGCATTGCATCGGTGCCGCACGTACAGGTGATGAGCTCGCAGTGGATGCCGTTTGCGTTGTATGGACTCAACCGATTCGTCACTACCGGATCCCATCGAGCACTCGCGGGCGGAACCGCTGCGCTCGTGATGCAGAACTGGTCGTGCGGGTATTACCTGCTCTACTTCGCGCCCTTCGCGCCCCTGTTCGTGATGCACCGCATGTGGACGCTGGGAAAGCTGAAGGACCTGCGGAGATGGCTGTCGCTTGCCGCAGCAGCGGCGGCCACGCTGCTGCTGACGCTGCCCTTTTTATTCCCCTACTCGCAGGCGAAACAGCTTTACGGCTTCGAGCGGCAGTTTGGCGAAGTCGTGTTGTTCTCCGCGAATGTCTGGTCGTACATCACCGCGTCGGAGAATCTATCTCTTTGGGGGAAATTGCTTCGCTTTTATCCTCACGGAGAAGGCGAGACGTTTCTCGGCTTCGTCCCGTGGCTCCTCGCGATTATTGCTGTCGTTGCGACAGCTTGGCGAAGCCGGATTGGCGCGCCGCCTGCCGTGAGCGAGCGTGGCGATGCGATCAGCGGCGACGCGCGAGTCGAACGGAAGGGCGGAGCCCGGCGCCTTCTCATCGTTCTTCTCGCCATCGCCGTCATCACCCAGTTCATCGCGGTGATGAGCGTGGTGACATTCGGCGGCTTCGATCTCAATGTGCTGGGTCTGACGATCAGCGCGCGCACGCCCCAGCGCCTGTTGCTGCAGTTCGTGGTGGCCGCGGCACTGCTCCTGCTGCTGTCGCCGGCGGCGCGCGGGTCCGCCGCCCGGCTGATCCGTACGCCGGTGATCTTCTTTGCGATCGCCACCGTGCTGGCGATGTGGCTGTCGCTCGGGCCGCTGCCCCACGCGGGCGACGCGCGGGTGTCTGGCTTCGGCCTGTACGGCGTGCTCTACAACTACGTGCCTGGCTTCAACGGCGTCCGCGTGCCCGCGCGTTACGCGATGATCGCCGGCTTGTTCCTCGCCGTGCTCGCCGGCTACGGCTTCGCCGAGCTCTTGAGGATCGGACATGTACGTCGCGCCGGGACTGTGGTTCCGGCCGGTTTGACGGCTGGGGTCGCCGTCCTCATCCTGATCGAAGGCGCCGCCATTCCCATGGAGATCAATCGCACCTGGGCGCAGAACGAAACCGAACCACCGGCGCGGATCTTCCCCGCCGGAGGCGCCCCGCCGGTGTACGCGCGTGTGGCATCGCTGCCGGCCGGCAGTGCCATCACCGAATTTCCTTTTGGCGACGCCGCGTGGGAGATCCGGTACGTCTATTACTCGCACGCGCATTGGAAGCCGATCACCAACGGCTACAGCGGCGCATTTCCGCCGGCATACAAAGCAAGGGTCGCGCGATTGCGGAAGGTCGAGGTCGATCCTGAGGCCGCCTGGCGCGCCCTCGTCGATTCAGGGACCACTCACGTGGTACTTCACCCAGCCGCATTTGCGAAAACCGCCGACGCGTCGGCAACGCGTTCGTGGCTCGAAGCCCATGGCGCGCAGCTGTTGGAGTCCTTCGAAGACAGCGACGCGCTCTACGCGATACGCTAGTTCTGAACTCTGAACTCTGAACTCTGCACTGGCAACTGGCACCCCGGCAACCGGCAACCAATGATGCGCACCGACCCACTGTCCTTCCTGAACACCGAGCTCGAGTCCCTGAAACAGCAAGGCCTGTACCGCAAGCTGCGCGTGCTCGAAGGTGAGCCGGCGGCGCACACCACCTACGACCACAAGTCCGTGGTCAACCTGTCGTCGAACAACTACCTCGGACTGACGACGCATCCCAGGCTCAAGCAGGCGGCGCTCGATGCCGTGAGCAAGTACGGCGTCGGCTCCGGCTCGGTGCGGACCATTTCCGGAACGCTGGAGATGCACATGGAGCTCGAACGCCGCCTCGCCGCATTCAAGCACGTCGAGGCGGTGGTGGTGTTCCAGAGCGGCTTTGCCGCCAACGCCGGCACGGTGGCGGC
>JANOZI010000383.1:0-12079 GCA_031429375.1 Acidobacteriota bacterium
TCCATTAACGAGTTCAGCACCCGCACCACGTCGTAGCGCGCGTAGTTGAGCGTCTTGCCGGGAATGGAGAACGGGTCGGCCACCATGTTGCCGGCCTTGATGCGCGCGAAGCGCAGCGGGTTGCGCAACACGTCGACGAGATCGTTCTGCATCAGCAGCGTCTCGTACTCGTTCACGGTGAGGCCGACGTTGCGCTCGTTGGGATCGATCACCAGGTCGACCCGCGCGCGTTCGACGCCGGCGCGCTGGAGCAGGTCGTTGACCTGGTCGAGCAAGCCGAACTTCGGGTCGGCGAGGTTGACCGAGTCGATCGGGTGCTTCGACATCGGCACGCTGATCGAGACGCGCGCCACCACCTCTTCATGGTCGTAGCCGACCACGGTGGTCTTGCGCTGCCGCTGCAACGCGTCGTTCTGGCCGTCGAGCTCGATGAAGTAGACCGGTGAATTGGGCCGCGTGCGGTAGGTCACGCAGTTGCGCATGCCGGCGCCGATGAAGGTCAAGTGCGAGTCGCCGTTCTTCGGCTCGACGACCTTCTGTTCCGACGACAGCTCCGACCGCAAATGCATCTGGTCGTGGCGGTATTCGCCGCCCTGCGGAAAGAGCGCGCTGAAGGCGCGGAAGAACTGCGACAGCAGGTCGGGCTGGTGATTCAGCCTGACCAACAGGCTCTGATCGAGGTAGCCGGCCGTGGTGTGGAACGAGGTGTAAAGCGCGCGCTTATGACGGCGAAGAAGGTCGCCGGCTTCCCGGGAAAGGCGCGAGTGGACGTCGATGGCTTCAAAGCGGCGTTGCGGCGCGAGTTGAAGCGTCAGTTCCGTCGGTCGAATCCCCATTGATGAGTGCGCATCATTTGTAACATCAGATCCGCACGAATCTCAAGCGAAAGTCCCTATTTGCCGGTATTTACATGGGGTTTCAAATGCTCAGGTAGCCGGCCGCCGGCGTGGCGGACGCCCCAGTCGACCATGGCGCGCATGACCGGGCGCAGGTCTTCTCCTTTGGGGGTGAGGGCGTAGTCGAGCCGCGGCGGGTGCTGGCTGTAGCGGCGGCCCTTGATGATTCCCTTCGCCGTCAGCCGCTTGAGTCGATCGGCCAGGATATTGGTGGGGATGCCTTCGGGCGAATCGAGGAACTCCCCATAGCGCGATTTACCGCGCACGATGTCGCGAATCACGAGCAGCGACCAGCGGTCGCCCAGCACGTCGAGCGTGCACGCGACCGGACAGCGGGAACGGCGCACCATGTCACGCAGTGTAACGCGGCCGCTTGTCACTTGCAAACTACAAGTGACTGCGGCTACCATTACCGCCATGCCGTCACCGTGTCGACAAACCCTGCGGTTTGCCCCGTGGCGACAAGCCTTTAGGTTTGTCGTTTCTGTCGCGCTTGTCGTCTCCCCCATTCTCGTCTCGGCGCAAGGCGCGCCGCCGCCGACCGTGCGGGCCCATCGCGTCAGCACGCCGATTCGCCTCGACGGCAAGCTCGACGAGCCGATCTACGCCAGCACCGCCGCGATCACCGGCTTCGTGCAGCAGGAGCCCGACGAGTTCAAGCCCGCCACCGAGAAGACCGAGTCGTGGATCTTGTTCGACGACGACAATATCTACGTGTCGGCGCGGTGCTTCGAGTCGCGCCCGGAGCGGCGGGTCGCCAACGAGATGCGGCGCGACACCGCGCAGCTCCGCCAAAACGACACCTTCCTCGTGATGTTCGACACCTATCACGACCGCCGCAACGGCTACCTGTTCTACGCCAACGCCATCGGCGGGCTGGCCGATTCGCAGGTCACCGACGAAGGCCCGCCCAACGTCGACTGGAACACCGTGTGGGACGTCAAGACCGGCACCTTCGACGGCGGCTGGACCATCGAGATGGCCATCCCCTTCAAGTCGCTGCGTTACCAGCCCGGCATCGATCAAACCTGGGGCATCAACCTCCGCCGCGTCGTCCGCTGGAAAAACGAGTGGTCGTACCTGGCGCAAGTGCCGCGCGCGCTGACGACGTTTCGCGGCGTCCTCAAGATCTCGTCGGCCGGCACGCTGGAAGGCCTGCAGGTGCCGTCGGGCAGCCGCAACCTCGAAATCAAGCCGTACGCGCTCGCGGGCGTCTCGACCGATCGCACCGTGACACCGATCCTCTCAAACGATCGGACCGGCCGCATCGGCGGCGATCTGAAATACGGCATCACCCAGAACATCACCGCCGACCTCACCATCAACACCGACTTCTCGCAGGTCGAGGTCGACGAGCAGCAGGTCAACCTCACCCGCTTCAACCTGTTCTTCCCCGAGAAGCGCGACTTCTTCCTGGAGGGCCTGGGCACGTTTGCCTTCGCGGGCCGCGCCAGCGCCGGGCTCGGCGCCGGGTTCGGCGACACGCCGTACCTCTTCTTCAGCCGCCGCATCGGCCTCGACGGGTCGCGGGTGATTCCGCTGCGCGCCGGCGGCCGCACCAGCGGCAAGGCCGGCAAGTTCACCTTTGGCGCCATCAACGTCCAGACCGGCGACGACGAGATCGCGCGCGTCGAGTCGGCCAACTTCACGGTGCTGCGCGCCAAGCGCGACATCCTGCGGCGCAGCAGCATCGGCGGCATGTTCACGCATCGCACCGCCACGCCGGGCCGCGTTGGATCGAACGACGGCTTCGGCCTCGACACCTCGATGTCGTTCTACCAGAACGTCCGTTTCGATGCGTATCTGGCCGGCACGCGCAGCGCGGGTCGCGAGGGCGACAACCTGAGCTATCGCGGCTTCTTCGACTACAACGCCGACAAATACGGCCTTCAGCTCGATCACCTCGTCGTCGAGCCGAACTTCCTTCCCGAAGCCGGGTTCGTGCGCCGCACCGACATGCGGCGCAACTTCGGCCTGGGGCGCTACAGTCCGCGGCCGACGTCGATCAGACACCTGCGCAGGCTGTCGGGGTCGGGGAGCATCAACTACCTGACCAACACGCACGACCGGCTCGATACGCGTGAAGCGGTGGGGTCGTTCCAGGCCGAGCTCACCAACAGCGACCTGGCGAGCGTGACCTACACCGACAGCTTCGAACGGCTGGTCCGTCCATTTGCGATCGCCACTGGCGTGACGCTGCCGGTCGGCGGTTACGACTTCCACACCACGCGCATCGGCTACATCGCCGGCCAGCAGCGCCGGGTGTCGGGCGAGCTGGTGTTTGAAAGAGGCAGCTTCTACAACGGCGATCGCAAGTCGATAGCGGTGAATGCCGCGCGCATGCAAGTGACGCCGCAGCTGTCGCTCGAGCCAAGCATGTCGATCAACTTTGTCGATCTCGTGCAGGGCTCGTTCACCGCGAAAGTCGCGCGCACCCGCGCCACCTACACGATTACGCCGCGGATGTTCGTCAGCGGCATCGTGCAGTACAACTCCGCGACCACGTCGGTCGGCAGCAACCTCCGCTTCCGATGGGAATACCGGCCCGGCAGCGAGCTGTTTGTCGTCTACACCGACGACTACGATTCGGACCCGCGGCCGAACCTCGAGCCGCTTCGCAACCGCGCGTTCGTCGTGAAGTTCAATCGCCTGTTCCGTCTCTAGGCGCGTGATAGCATTCGCGCGTGTTCATTGGCCACTATGCGCTTGCCTTTGGCGCAACGCGCTTGGCCCCAACGGTGTCGCTCGGCATGCTGTTCCTGGCCTGCCAGTTCGCCGATCTGTTGTGGCCCACGCTCCTCCTTCTCGGCATCGAGCACGTCGAGATCGAACCGGGCAACACCGCATTCACGCCGCTGAACTTCGTCAGCTATCCCTACTCGCACAGCCTCGTGATGCTGCTGGCGTGGTCCGCGGTGTTGGCGCTGGCCTGCAGGATGATGCGCGGCGGCACGGCACGAGCCGCGCTCGTGGTCGCCGGCCTCGTGTTCAGCCACTTCGTGCTCGACTTCATCACCCATCGCCCCGATCTGCCGATCACGATCAGCGGGCCGACAAAGGTGGGGCTCGGCCTCTGGAATGCACCAGTCGCCACGCTCATCATCGAATCACTGATGTTGGTGATCGGAGTCCTCGTGTATGGGACGACTCGAAGGAAGCAGGGCCGCGAAACTGGAACGGCGCTCTGGGTGCTGGTCGGCGTGCTGGTCGCGATGTTCTTCGCGAACGCGTTTGGCCCGCCGCCGCCAACCGTCATGACGATTGCCGTCGCCGGTCACGCGCTGTGGCTGTTTGTCGCCTGGGCATACTGGGTTGACCGTCATCGCCAACGTTCGTGACCGTTGTCTTCGCCACCTGCGACCCGCAGCCGCTCGTCGCGCCCGATGACGAACCGCTGGCCCGCGCGCTCGGCGACCTCGGCCTAACGGTCGTCCCTCTCCCCTGGACCGACATCGATCCGGCCGCCGTCGTCGAGGCCTGGCCCATCGTGCTGCGCTCGACATGGGATTATCACAAGATGCCGACGACGTTCGCGGCGTGGCTGGAGGCGCTCAGCGAGAGCGGCAGGATGGTGATGAATGCCGCGGCGATTGCCCGCGACAACATCGACAAGATCTATCTTCGGGGGCTCGAAGGCGCCGGCATCCCGATTCCGGCGACCCGCTGGGTCGATCGGCCGGATGCGGCAGGACTCGCGCGGATTCTGCGCAACGAGGGGTGGGAGGCAGCCCGTCATCAAGCCGCGAATCGCGGCAACCGCGTACGGCACCTTCCTGATCAATTCCGACAGCGATCTGTCGGAACTGGATCTCGCGCCCGCCCGGGCCTCCGGCGGGTTGGCGCAGGAGTTCGTCGCCGAGATTCGCGATCGCGGCGAAATCTCACTGGTGCCGGCACAGAGTTCAGCCACGCGGTTTCGAAGCACGCGCTCGAGGGCGACTTCCGGGTGCAGCAGGAGTTCGGCGGACGCGTTGTCGAGACAACACCCTCGGCCGCCGTGCACGCGCTGGCCTTGCAGGTGATGGCGCTCGTACCAGGCGGCTGCACCTACGCGCGCATCGACATCGTCGAGGCCGATCGCGGGCCACTCTTGATGGAACTGGAGCTCATCGAGCCTGAGTTGTATTTCACGATCGTAGCGGGATCCGCCGAACGAATGGCTCGCACGATCGCGGATCGCCTGTCCTGAACACTCACAGAGACCAGGAGATCAGGAGCAAACTTTCAACTTTCAACTTTCAACTTTGAACTGCTCAACGACCCACGAGGACGTAAGTGCCTATAGCGATCATGACGACGCCCGCCACTCGTGCGACCCACGTTCCCCAGGGACCGACTTTTTCGATCAGCACGAAGATCGCGATCGCGATCACCCACATCAAGTTCATCACGCCCACCACGAATAGCACGCACATCAGCGCCCAGCAGCAACCCAGGCAATAGGTGCCGTGCGCGATCCCCATGCGTAGTGCGCCCGCCGTGCCCTCGCGCCAATGCGACATCAGGAAGCCGAGCGGGCTGCGGCAGTGCGTAAGGCATGTGCCCTTGAAGGGCGTGAGCTGGTAAACACCTGCGGCGATCAGGATGGCGCCGGCGAGCCACGGGCTGGACGCGGTCATCATCGGCGACAGCAGCGCCGCCTGGTGCAGCGCCCATTGCGCCAGCGCCGCTGCGACGCTGAACGAGACCCAGACCAACAGGTAGCCGGCAACGAACGCGAACACGACTCCGAGATTCCGTTGCTCGCCGGTGGCGCCGCGCATGCGCATGCCCGCAAACAGCAACACGACCGGCGCCGCCGACGGGGTCATCATGCCCACCATCATCACGGCCCACATCGCGATGGCGAGCAGGACGTCCGCGGCCTGCCACGGCATGGCCATGGCCATCGTCATCCCCATCTCGGCCATCATCCGGTCGTGTGCCATCGCGGCCGACATCTCGCGATCGAGGTGGAGGAGATAGGCCCAGGCGAGCGCCGTGAGCAGAACCAGGCAGGTCGAAATGACGACGCGATCGCGCCGTGACAGGACCGTGAATTGGCCCGAACTCGAAATCACTCGCTAAGCGCTTTTCCAGGAGAACGGTGCGTACTGGCCGTTGTTCTTCCCGCTGACGTCATCCCACGACAGGCCAAGCGCTGTGATGTGGCTCCTGGATGCGCGCGCGAGCGTGAACGTATCCGCCGCCGGATGGCCGGTGCCCTGGAGCTGTAACTCAATATCGGGGTTCAGCCCCTTCGCGCCGGTGGCCGCCATGTCGACAAAGTTCCCGGCCTTGACGGACCACGTCGCGCCGTTGCGATCGAAGGTAATCGGCGCCGATTCGACGCCGAGGAATTTGCCGATCAGTCCGGACAACGCCGCCATCGGGCCGCCGGCCGAACCGCTGGCAACTGCGGTGATCGCGTCGCGCTGCTCGGCGGTGGCCTTGGCATCGATGACGAGGCCAACCGACCAGTCGCCCTTGCCCATTTCCGCCGGTGTCAGGCCGAGGACGATGAACGCGAGGCCGTCGAGCGAGACAGCGCCGAATTTTCCGCGTTCAATCTGGAACGCCATGGCGAACTGGCAGTCGCCCTTCGTGGGCCGAACCGCGAGCTGGCCGGGGACACAAGGACAGACGAAATCACAATTGCAGGTCTCGTAGTACTGGCCGTTCACGTTCCAGGTCGGTGTCGTCATGCGACAGTTATACTCCAACTCCACTCCTGGTGCTGGCTCGGGCGGTCGTCCAACTTTTTGATCTCCTGGGCTCCTGTTCTAATTGCTCCTGATCTTCTGTTAGTTGGGTCTTGCGTGTTCGAGTACTAAGCCGACCGCGGTGCCGCGCTTGAAGCCCTTCCAATACGTGTGCGTCGCGGCGGGCTTGCCGTCGCGATCAATGGCGTAGACCGCGTCTTTGCCGTTCTGGATCAGATCGAGATATGCCTGTTTATCCTGCTCACCCTTCAGATAGAGACTGAAGTACGCCGACGCGAAGTGATCGAGGATGTTGTTCATCCGCGTGGTGTCCCACACCGGATCGGCGTAATGCGAAAAGGCCGGTGTCGCCGACGTGCTCGAAGCGCGGTAGGTTTCTGCCGGCGCGGGAATCGGCGCGGCCGCGTTGTGATTCGCGTTGACGAACGTGAGCAAGTAGCGATCGGCGTTGACCGCGCCCTGGAAAATCGCGCGCGTCCCCTTCTCATATCCCGAGACATCGTCGGCGCTACCGGCCACGAAGAGCACCGGCGTCTTGATGCCCGCGAGGCCTTCGGCATCCCAGAATCCGCCCTGCATGCCCCACGGTCCGATCGCGATCGCGGCTTTGATGCGCGAATCGATTGACTTCGCGTAGGCCGGATTAGCGGCGCCACGCTCCGCGAGCAGGCGATTGGGCGGCGCCGTGGTGCCGGTTTCGCTCGCCTTGCTGTAGCCGCCCCCAATCACGTTGACCACGCCGTAGCCGCCCATCGAGTAGCCGACGATGCCGGAGCGGGAGGCGTCGACGAAGCCGGCGAGAAAGCTGCCGGAGCCCGGCCTGCCGAGTCGATCGATCTCGTTGAGCACGAACAACTGATCGAACGGGCGGTTGTAGAGCGTGCTGCCGAACGCTTTCTGATCGTCGTAGGTGCTGTCTTTATGATCGATCGAGACGGTGACGAACCCCTTGCTGGCAAGATTTTCACCGAGGTGGCTCATCAGGTAACGGTTGCCCGGATAGCCGTGCGAGATGATCACCAGCGGATAGGGGGCAGAGCCTGCCTCGCCGGAGTCTGGGCGAAGGCGGGGCGAGGCGTCTCGGACGGCAGTGCCGTAGAGCGTTACGGTGATGGAGGGATCGCGGGTGATCGTCCGGTATTCGCCGCCGGGCTTCTGTGCCGCCGTCAAAGTTGCCGGATACCAGACCTCCAGGGTCAGGGTCCGATCGTAGCGCGCCGTCGGTGCGCCCTCTTTGGTGTTGAGGATGTCGGGACGATTCTTGTCGGTGACCTGAATGGTGCGGACGCCGATGTCATGAGGGCCGTAGCCGGCCAGCTCCGGCGCGTTCGGCGTCACGGTATCAACGCGATTCTGTTGCGCGACAACACTGGCGGTCGCGAGTATCCCCAAACCAAGAACGATCACGCGTCGCATGTGAGCACCCCTATTTGCCGACCATAAGATGAACCCTGGCGACGTCGTGCATGAAGCCGCCGACCGCGGCGTAACGCGGGGCCGCGGCGATGGCGATGTGCTCCCGCCCGCGCGCGGCATCGCCGGTGGCCTCGAGATAGAGGCCCACATACAAGCGCGCGAAGAACTGCGCCGACCCGTCGCTACCCGCCGCCGACAACACCTGCGCCGGCGTGAGCCGGCCGAGATACATCTGGTAGACCTCGCGCATTGGGATGCGGGCATCGGAACCGACCGGGAGGATCTGCCTGCGGGCCGCCGCCGCCGATTCCGCGCGCGCGGCACACAGGAAATGCCAGGCCGCGTTCTCGACATCATCGGGATTCACGGTCCGATGCGACGCGAACATGTCGCGGCAGTCGGCAAACCGGCCGGCATAGTAGAGCGCGATGCCGCGCTGCCACAAATATGGTGCATCGGCGGGCGACAGCTTGGCGACGCGATCGAATCCTGCCACCGATTGCTCGATGCGGCCGGCGCGGAAATCCTCAATTGCGCGATTCAAGATCTCACGCGGGCTCTGCTCCACCCAGGTTGCTAACGAGACCAACAAGGCGGCGGCGACTCTTGGCACCAGTGCACTGTACGCACATTTCGCACTGTACGCACATTTCGCACTGTACGCACATTTCGCACCGTACGCACATTTCGCACCGTACGCACCGTACGCACCTTAATTTTGGTAGCATGCGCGCCATCATGCTGACACACCTCACGCTCGGCATCTGCGCTGCCATCCTGACGGCGGCAAGCCTGCTCGCATCGCAGGCCGCGCCGGCGACGCCGGCAGGCATTGAAGCCGATGTCGATCGCGTGTTCGCGAAGTGGACGTCCTCGACCCCCGGGTGCGCGGTCGGGGTCGCGGTTGCCGGCAAGCCCGTGCTGACCAAGGCGTACGGCATGGCCGACCTCGAGCACGACGTGCCGAACACGGCCGACACCGTCTTCGAATCGGGATCGGTGGCGAAACAGTTCACCGCCATGGCCGTCCTGCTCCTCGCCAAGGACGGCAAGCTGTCGATCGACGACCCGGTCCGCACATACATTCCGGAACTTCCCGATTACGGCGTGCCGCTCACCATCCGCCACATGCTCAACCACACGAGCGGATTGCGCGACTGGGGCAGCGTCGCAAGCATCGCCGGATGGCCGCGGACCACGCGCGAATACACGCACGCGCACGTGCTCGAGATCGTCAGCAAACAGAAGGCGCTGAACTTCCCTCCCGGCACGCAGTGGTCGTACAGCAACACCGGCTTCAACCTGTCGGCCATCATCGTGTCGCGCGCCAGCGGCATGTCGTTCGCGGAATTCTCGAAACAGCGGATGTTCACGCCGCTCGGCATGACCCATACGTCCTGGCGCGACGATCACACCCGCATCGTCAAAGGCCGCGCCATCGCCTACCGCGAGGAGAAGGACGGGTATCACATCGAGATGCCGTTCGAGAACGTCCACGGCAACGGCGGCCTGCTGACCACGGTTGGAGATTTGCTGAAGTGGAACGAGAACTACGTCACGCCGGTGGTGGGCAACGCCGCGATTGCCGCGGAGCAGGGGACGGCCGGCCACTATAACGACGGCCGCGAGCTGGAGTACGGGCTCGGCCTGTTCGTCGGCGACCGGCGGGGTGTGCCCAACATCTATCACAGCGGATCGACCGCGGGGTATCGCGCGCACCTCAATCGCTTTCCGGCCGCACACACCTCGGTTGCGGTGCTCTGCAACGGCAGTTCAGGCGATGCCACGCGCGCGGCCAACACGGTGTCGGACCTCTATCTTGCAGGAAGGCAGAAGCCCGCCATGGCCGCGGCGCCGCCCGCCGCGCAAGCGCCGGCCATGATGCCGGCTCCAACCGCGACGCAACTGGGCGAGCTGGCCGGCAGCTATTGGAGCGATGAGGCGGAAGTGGTCCTCTCCGCCGCGGTGGATCAGGGCAAGCTCGTGATCAAACGCCGTCCCGATACGGCGATTGCCCTCACCGCGATTGAGAAAGACACCTTCCGCGGATCGATCGGGACTGTGACGTTCCGCCGCGATGCTGCCGGCAAGGTCAACGCGCTTAGCATCAAGCAAGATCGCGTGTGGGATCTGCGCTTCACGCGCCAGCCTTAGCCACCGAGGCACAGGGGCACCGGGTACGCGAGTTGGCGTTCGAGTGCTCTGCAAGTTACGATCGATCATGGCGGGTGCGAGGCGGATCCTGATCGCAATTGTCGCGCTGGCTTCTCTGGCCGCTGCCGAGGCGCTTCCGTTCCCGGCTCCAGTTTCCACGCCGGAACACATTAGCGACACACAAGACTTCCCGTACCTGCCGCCGCTGCCCGGCGCGCGGTTGACCGCCACCAAGCGCATCACCGAGCCCCTCGAGCTCAAGCAGGCCACCGAAGACGACGAGGCGGTGCTGGCGGGCCAGTCGTATGTGAAGAAGATTTACGAGCGGCCCGGAAGTATCACTCCGGTCGTGTTCATCACCGCGTACCGTGATGCGCTCTTCGCCGGCGGATGGCGGCTGATCGACGTCACCAAACTCGAAGAGATCGTCGTGCAACCCGAAACCGTCAACGTCGCGGCCCATTATGCGCGCGATGGGCGCAACATCTACGCGCGGCTGTCTCAGGAGCCAGGCGGGCCGTACGAAATCAACGTCGCGGATGTCGGCGCGGAGGACTGGGACGCGCTGCTCGACACGCAGTGCCGGGTCACGCTCTACAGCGTGCACTTCGATCTCGACCGCCCGACGATCAGGTCCGAGTCGATCCCGACGCTCGAAAAGGCCGCGGCGCTGCTCACGGCAAAGCGATCGTGGAAAATCGCGGTGCAGGGCCACATGGACAACATCGGCGCCGAAGGTGACGCGTTGCGGCAGGTGCTGTCGGAGGCGCGCGCGAAAGCCGTGGCGGCGTGGCTGGCGACCCACGGCGTGCCCGCGTCGCGCGTCACGGCAAAGGGCTACGGCAAGACACGGCCCGTCGCTGATAACGACAGCGACCTCGGCCGCGCCAGGAATCGCCGGATTGAATTATTCCGGCTCGGTTGCCCGGGCACCCCGTAAACCCCGGCACCCCATAAAGGGGTGCCCTACGACCCGTAAAAGGGGTGCCCGACAAGCGATTAGGCCAGCGACGCTTCGTACTCTTCGTACGCACCCTTGAAGTCGCGGATCTTGCCGTGATCGAAGTGCCACACCCGCGTGCCGACTTCTTCCATCAGGTCCTGGTCGTGCGTGACGAGCAGCACGGTGCCCTCGAACTTCTGCAACGCCACGTTCAGCGCGTTGATCGCCTCGAGGTCGAGATGGTTGGTCGGCTCGTCGAGCACCAGCACGTTCGGCTTCTGCAGCATGATGCGGCAGAAGAGCAGGCGCGCCGTCTCGCCGCCCGACAACGCAGCGGTGGGCTTCAAACCCTCTTCGCCGCTGAACAACATCTGCCCGAGCAACCCGTGAATGTCCTGACGCGACGCGTCGGGATCGAACCGGTGCAGCCACTCGACGGCCGTGAGCCCGTGCTCGATCGCGCCCGTGTGGTCCTGAGAGAAGTAGCCGATCGACACCTCGTGCCCCCACCGCACGGTGCCCTCGTCGAGGTCGCCTGGCGCGGCCGGCTGCCCCGGAGCATCGGCCAGCAGCGCCTTGAGCAACGTGGTCTTGCCGAGCCCGTTGCGGCCCACGAGCACGATGCGCTCGCCGCGGTTCACTATGGCGTCGAAGTTCGAGACGATGGCCCGGCCCTCGTGCGCCTTGCTCACGCCCTCGCATTCCATCGCCAGACGACCCGACGGGCGCGCGACCTGGAACGGGATGTACGGACGGGGGATGTTCGAACGCGCCTGGTGGGTCGTCTGCAGCCGCTCCACTTCCTTGCGCCGCGACTGCACCTGGCTCGACCGCGTGCCGGCCGAGAAGCGCTGGATGAAATCCTGCAGCTGCGCGATCTTCTTCTCGCGCTGCTCGTTCTGAGACTCGAGACGCGAGCGGATCTGCGTCTTGGCCAGCACCATGTCGTCGTAGGCGCCGGTGTAGGT
>JANOZI010000384.1:0-3472 GCA_031429375.1 Acidobacteriota bacterium
CCGGCCCACCGATAATCGCCAAAGACCGTGGCGCTCTCGTCATTCACTGAGGAACCCGATGCCCCGTCTGGTGAATCGCGCGACATTCGCTGCTCTCGCTTTCAGCCTCGGCAGTCTGTGCGCGGGCGAGGCCGGCGCGCAAATGGTCGGCGGCGGCATTCAAGGCACGATCAAGGATGCGCAGGGAGCCGTGCTGCCGGGCGCAACGGTGATAGTGCGCAACGTCGGCACCGGCGCCTCCTACGAGCAGACGAGCGACCAGGCCGGCCACTTCCAGGTGCCCGCCCTTCCTCCCGGTGAGTACGAAGTCCATGTGTCGTTGACCGGCTTTCGCCCGATCGTGAACCGCGGCATTCGCCTCACCGTCGGGCAGGTCGCGGTGATCGAAGCGGCGCTTGATCTCGGACAGATCGCCGAAGAGATCGAGGTGCGCGCCAACGCGGTCGCGGTCAACCTGACTTCGGGTTCGGTCAGCGGCCTCGTCGGCGAGCGCGAGATTCGCGACCTTCCGCTCAACGGCCGATCCTTCCAGCAGCTCGCCCTGCTGCAGCCCGGCGTGCAGGCGGCGCTGGCGGCGGGCAATGATGTCGTGGGCGGGCGCACGCCCAAGATCTCCATCAACGGCGCCAGGCCCGAGCACAACAGTTTTCTGCTCGACGGCACCGACATCAACAACGTCTATAACAAGACGCCGGGCTCGGCGGCCGGCGTGCTGCTCGGCGTCGAGGCGGTGCTGGAATTCCAGGTCCTTACCAACGCGTACTCCGCCGAGTTCGGCCGATCGGCGGGCGGTGTCTTCAATGCCGTGACCCGTTCGGGCGCCAACCGCTACACCGGTTCGCTCTTCGAGTTCCATCGCAACTCCGCGCTCGACGCGCGCAACTACTTCGACCCACCATCGCAGCCCAAGCCGGACTTCACGCGTCATCAGTTCGGCGCCGTGTTGGGCGGACCAGTTCGGCGCGATCGCACCTTTTTCTTCGGCGCATACGAAGGGCTCGTCGAGCGTCTTGGTGTCACCGGCGTCACCGCCGTGCCCGATGACGATGCCCGGCGCGGCATTCTCGCGGGACGCGCGATCACGCTGCACCCGGCCATTCCGACGTATCTCGACACGCTGTTCCCGCGGGCCAACGGGCGGTCGCTCGGCAACGGCGGCGCGGAGTACCTGTTTTCCGGGAAACAGCCCACCGACGAGCACTTCTACCAGCTGCGCGTCGACCACCGGCCCTCGGCAGCCAACAGTGTGTTCGTCCGCGTCACCCACGATCGCGCGGATGTCGAGCGCATTCCCGCGAACAAGCCGCCGATCTCGACGATCGACGAGCAGACGCGCAACACCTACGTCACGGGCGAGTACCAGCGCACGTTTTCGCAGTCGATGCTGAATCAGTTGCGGCTCGGGCTCAATCGCTCGGTGTCGCTGGCCGACAACCGGCGGACCATCGACATTCCGCCCGGCCTGGCGTGGCTGCCGGGTGAGAACTTTGGCTACCTGACCATCCAGGGGCTGGTGACGGAGATGGCCGGCGACTTCCGGTTGCCGCGCAACGATCGGCTCAACAACTGGCAGATCGGCGACACGCTGATCTGGACGGGCGGCAAGCACCTGCTCAGGGTCGGCGCGCAGGCGCAGTACCTGCAGTTCGATCAGAACACCACCAGCCAGGCCGGCGGCATCGTCACGTTCAACAGTCTCGAGTTGTTCCTGACGGGACGGCCCTCGAACGTCGACTTTGCCGTGCCCGGCAAGATCGATCCCGATCGCCAGTATCGCCAGTGGCTGTTTGCCGGCTTCGTGCAGGATGATGTCAGGCTGACCGACCGGTTGTCGGCCAACGTCGGGTTCCGCTACGAGACCGTGACGGTGCCCACGGAGGTGGACGGCAAGATCTCGAACCTCCGCGCCGTGACGGACGCCACGCTGACCGTCGGCGACCCGTGGCATGACAATCCGTCGCTGAAGAACTTCGCGCCGAGGCTCGGGCTCGTCTGGGATCCGTTCGGCACGGGCCGCACCTCGCTGCGGACCGGCTTCGGGATTTTTCACGACCAGATTCTGCCGAAGTATTATTTTTTCTCCGGCAGCCTCAACCCGCCGTTCACGACGCGCACGTCGATCGTCAATCCACCGTTTCCCAACGTCGTCGCGAACTTCGACACCAACGCCTACATTCGTGCGCAACTGCAGACCGTGAATGCCGACCTGCAGACGCCGTACATCATGCAGTTCAACGCGAGCGTGCAGCGCGCGCTCGGTGCAAACTGGGATGTCATGGCCGGCTACGTCGGGTCGCGCGGCCGCAACCTGCTTCGCCTCGGCGATGCCAACCTGGCGCCCGAATCGCTCGTGAATGGCGTCAAGACCTACCAACCCCAGGCCGGGCGCCGCAACCCCAATTTCGCCGGCATCTGGCAGCGCATGACCGACGCGAAGTCGTTCTACAACTCGGCACAGATGTCGTTGAACCGGAAGTACTCTGACGGATGGCGCGCCCAGGTGTCGTACACCTTGTCTGAGTCGACGGACGACGCCAGCGGGATCAACTCGCAGGACTTCAGCAACAACGTGCAGTACGTGTCCGACTGGTACGACCTCGAACACGATCGCGGCCTGTCGGCGTTTCATGCGAAGCACAACCTGACGGCCAACGCCAGCTGGACCCTGCCGTTTGTCGCGGGCCGGCGGGGCCTGGCCGGCGCGCTGCTTGGCGGCTGGCAGTTGAACGGCATTACCAGCCTGCGCTCGGGTCACCCCTTCACCGTCGAACTGGGCTTCAACCGATCCGGCAACCTCAATACAACGGGCTTCTCGCGTCACGAGCGTCCGGATCTCAAGCCGGGGTGCTCGCCAAACCCGGTGCTGGGCGGGCCGGATCGCTATTGGGATGTGAACTGCTTCGAGTTGCCGGCGGTCAACACGCGCGGCAACCTCGGACGCAACACCGTGATCGGGCCAGGGCTGGTCTCGATCGATGCGTCGCTCGTCAAGTCGTTCGGCTTCGGCGGCAACCGCACGCTGCAGGTACGCATCGAAGCGTTCAACGTGCCCAATCGCGCCAATTTCGCCGTCCCGTCAGGCAGAACCGCCTTCACCGGCGTCGCCGCCGACGGCTCACCGGTGGTCGCCCCGACGTGGGGCCGCATCACGTCGACGGTGACGACGTCACGGCAGATTCAGTTGGGGGCAAAGGTAAGCTTCTAGGCACCGGGCACCGTACGCACCCGTACGCACCTTATTACTCGGCCCAGATCAGAACTCGGCCTCGTCCTCGCCGATCTTCGGTGACGTCGAGGATCAGGCCCGGCCCGTGACGCTCGATGTCTTCCGGACGCAAGCTGACGCGATCGATGCCTGACGCGTACGAGCTGAAGCCGATCGGGCCGGACTTCATTCGCAACAGCCAGAACGGAAGAGCGAATCTCACGAGATGCTCCTCATCCTCATCCCACGCCAGCAGATGCACCGTCG
>JANOZI010000385.1:0-1748 GCA_031429375.1 Acidobacteriota bacterium
GACCCGGCGTTCCAGAGCCGGCAGTTCGGCATCCTGGACCTCGAGGGCCGCAGCGCCGGCCACTCGGGCCTCACCAACGGCTACGTGTCGCAGGACATCCAGGGGCAGGTGCCGGGCACGCAGATCTTCTATTCCATCCAGGGCAACATCCTGCGCCCCGGCCTGGTCGTGCCCAATGCGGTGCAGGCGTTTATCAACACGACCGGATCGATCACCGACCGCGTGATGGCGGCGATGGATGCGGCCGATGGGTCGGGCGGCGACAGCCGCTGCGTGTGCCCGCCGTGGCCGGGCGACGGCAAGGCGCCGGCCATTCCCTGCGACGGCCGCACCGCGCACGTGGCGTATCTGCTTGCGGCGGATCCGAAAGACACGAGCGGCGACTCGCATAACAATGGCAAGTACTCGGTTTACCTCACCGCGTCGCAGCCGGGCGACAACAAGGGACCGAACCAGATCCGCGCCGGCGAAAATCTCAACCCGGTCAAGACGCTGCGCATGCGGTACGACGCGTGGAAGAAAGCGCAGACGGCGGCGGTGGCGGGCTTGCCGAATCCGTTGCCGCCTGCGGCCGCGCCACAGCCCGGAGGCGGTGGTGGCGGGCAGAATCGCCGGGGCCCCATCCAGGTGATGTCGCTCACCTCATCGTGGCCGGACGGCGGCCAGATTCCGGCGAAGTACACGCAGGCCGGTGTGCAAGTGTCGCCGCCGCTGTCGTGGACCAATGCGCCGGACGATGCCGTGAGCTTTGTCGTGATCGCGCGCGACGCCGACACCGCGATTGGCAACGGCACCGACGACATCCTGCATTGGATGTTGTGGAACATCCCGAAAGGGACGCGGTCGCTGCCCGAGGGCATTCCGCAGGCCACGCAGCTGCCTGACGGCACGCGGCAAATCAGCGCGAGCGGGCCGTACTACCGGGGCCCCGGCGCGCCGGCCGCCGGCCCGCCGCATCACTACGTGTTCGAGGTCTACGCGCTGGATTCGACCCTCGACGTGCCCGCGGTCGGCCAGTCGCCGCCGCTGACGCGCGCCGCGGTGGTAGCGGCGATGGCCGGGAAGATCCGCGGCAAAGGCGCGATGGTTGGTTTGTTCAAACGATAAAAACAGAGGTGCGCCATGGCACGTGTATTGGTACTCGCGGTTTGCGGCGCATTACTCTTCCCCGCCGGCGCTCGAGCGCAGACACCGGACCTGCTCGGTGAGCTGTTAAAGGAAGTGCGCGGGCTTCGCCTCGCCATGGAACGCGCTGCGACAGTCGGAGCGCGGATTCAGCTGCTCGTGGCGCGCGTCCAGCTGCAGGAACAACGCATCGCCGAGCTGTCGCGACGCGCCGCAGCTGTTCGCGACGAGATCGCCACACTCGATGGCGTGATAACGACCCACGCGAGAGAAGTAAAGCGCGCCGAAGCCATGCTGGAACCGGGAGGCGTCGAAGAGAAGGCCCGCAAAGAGGCGGAAGCGATGCTGGAATTCTTTAAAGGGCAGCTGGCGGTGCCCGAGAAACGCCGCCAGGAACTGGCGAACGAAGAGGCGATGCTCTCGCAGCAGATGTCAGCCGACCAGGGCCGCTGGACCGACGTCAACAACCAGCTCGATCAGCTCGAGCGATCGTTGACGCCGCCCAAGCAATAGCCAGGGGCACCCGTGACACGCCCGAGGACCAGCGCGGCCCGACTCCGCATTCATGGCGGACGCTCCTATTTGGCGACGCAGGCGAAGTTCGCAGCCTCGTCGAGACTGCC
>JANOZI010000386.1:0-2983 GCA_031429375.1 Acidobacteriota bacterium
TGACGAGCAACGAGGTGTTGGCCGCGTCGGGTAACGCGAAGATTGCCGGGGATAGAACGGCCGACCTCACCTTCAGCACGCCCCGCCGCTCCTGCGATTCGACCGCCCACTCTTCCAGGATCTCAGACATGACCTTGAGCACGACCTGCCGCGGCAGGCTGGCGCACTCCGGGGGCCGGATGAACCTCAGCTGGTACTCGCGTGGCAGAGCAGTTCGACGAGCTGTGAACTCGTCCTGCAGCCGCTGCCGATCGACGGCCGTGAGCCGCGTGTCGCTCAAACGCGCCTGATACTCAGCGCTCAAGAGCTGCAGGGCGAACGAAGCTTCCTGCACAACGAGCCCCGCGCGGAACGCGTCGATGGTGCAATAGGTCTTCAAGCTGTTCTTCGTAAACACCCGATCGACCACCGAGTTGGCCGTAATGTCGGCAGACGAAAACGGCAGGCCGTTTGGGTACCTGCCGGTGTCCGCTCCATCGAACACCGGCCGAAACCCGAGGGTGGCGCTCCACGCAGTCGGTTGAACGGCGAGGTAGAGTCCACCCAGCAATGCGGCGATCACGGTCGCGCCAAACGCGCCCTGCCAGATCAGGCGTCGATACTGGATGAGTGGGCGAAACAGGTCTCCCAGCAAGATCTCGTCATTCGGATCGCGGCCCTCAGGGTTGGTCATATGTGCCTTTAAGTCTACAAGTGTTTTTCTCCGGGCTCGGGGCTCCCTTCGACTCCGCTCAGGGCAGGCCGGGCTCCGGGCTCCGGGAAAAAACCCGAGTCGCTTACCGTATCCTCATCCTCACGTCATCGCCAACCGGCGCGTCTGATGATGCGACGAACGGCGTATCGATGATGCCGTCGGGCCCCGCCGACAGCGCCCACACGGCCATGCCGGACGAAGTCGCCGCCAGGTTCACCACGTAGCAATTGCCCCACGGGTCCGGGGACAGTGCGTCGAGGCCCGCTCTCGTAGTGCTCCACCCTGCGCGAGGTGCAGTCACCCAGCGTTGCGCGTCTGGTAACCGAGCCAATGGCATTCGCCCCGGTCCGCACAGCACGTCGGCGCCGCGGGTCATTTCGAGCAGCCACGGTTCGTCTTCGCGCAGCGCCTGCGCGAGGCTCCGCACCGTCGACTCGGCAGCCCGCACGCGTGCGCGGTTCACGGCGAATGCGCCAAGTGGCGGCACCACCGCCGTCGCCAGCAGGATGAGCAGGAGCGTCGCGAGCACGCGCCGGCCGCTCACGCCTTCGCCCCGGCTTTCGAAACCCTGGCCGCTGCCAGCGAGGCCCAGAACGCCGCGCTCCACATCACGTGCATGGTGATGAACGTGGCCGCCAGCCACAGGACGGCCGGCCACTTGTCACGCGTGAAGGCGGCGTGCACCGCACCGATCAGGATGACGACCGGGTAGATCGCCGAGAGCAGCCACCACTGCTCGCCGCCGTCCAGAAGGAAGCCAAGCAACGCCGCGAGCAGCGCCGGCACCAGCAGCGCCGGCACGACTTGCCGCCAGCGGATCGCTCGAGGGTGATGCATCAGCATGCGCGCCTTCCACCAGCCGTACCGGCCGTATTGCCGCGCAACCGTCTTGACGGTCGGACGGGCGTAGTACACGCAACGCATCGCGGGGTCGAGCACGACGCGGAGTCCGCGTTGCCGGACGCGGTAGTTGAAATCGTAGTCCTCGTTGGTCTGAAGCCCCTCGTCGAAGCCGCCCAGCACCTGCCAGAGGGAACGGCCGAAACAGCCAAACGGAACGGTATCGACATCGGTCTGAGCCAACACGCTGGAGCTGCGGTACATCGCGCCGCCCGACCCGATCTTGTGCCCGGCGGCGATCGCGATCGCCTCGGCTTCAAGGGTCGCCGCGCCGGGCTCGATCACCCACACGCCGCCCGCCACGCCCACACCGGGATGGCCGGCCAGTGCGACCGCACGGGCAATGTAGTCCGCGGCGGGCAGGCAATGTCCGTCCAGCCGCACGACGATATCGGTCGCAAGGGCCGCAACGCCCGTGTTGACGGCGGCGGCGACGCCGCGCGCCGGTCCCGCGATTACGCGCACGGGCAGGTCGCCGTGCCGCTTCCACTCCTCCACCACCGTGGCGGTGCCGTCGGTTGACCCATCGTCCACCACGACGATCTCGTCCGGCCTGCGGTCTTGCGCGGCGAGCGCGTCCAGCAGGCGCGCCAGCCAGCGGGCCTCGTTGCGACAGGGAATGACCACGCCGACCGTCGGCACCCTATTGGCCTCCGAAGCGAAGCATCGTGCCCACGGTCCGCAGGAGAATCAGCGCATCGAACCAGATCGATTGATGCTTGATGTAGTAGAGGTCGTACTCGAGCTTGACCACCGCGTCGCGCACCGAGTCGCCGTAGGCCCAGTTGACCTGCGCCCAACCGGTCAGGCCTGGGGCCACGATCAGCCGGGCGCGATAGAGCGGCACTTCGCGCTCGAGTTGTTCGACAAACTGGGGCCGTTCCGGACGCGGGCCCACCATGCTCATCTCACCGCGCAGGACGGCCACCAGGTTCGGCAGCTCGTCGAGGCGCGTGCGCCGAAGGACGCGCCCCACGCGCGTGACGCGGACGTCGCGGGGCGCGCTCCACTTCGCCTGACCGTCCGGCTCGGCGTTGTTCTGCATCGTGCGGAACTTGGTGATCTGAAACGGACGGCCGCCACGCCCGAGGCGCGGGTGCCTGTAGAAGACGGGGCGGCCGCTTTCCACGAGTATCGCCAACGCGATCGCCGGTGCCACCAGTAGCCCCGCGACCGTCAGCACGATCGCCACCCCCACGTCGAGCAGCCGCTTGGCCAGCGGCGACGCATCGCGGAATCGCGCAACGTCGAAGAAGTTGGTCACCAGCCACGACGAGCCCACGTGCTCCACCGGTACCCGGCCAAGAGTGTCTTCGTACAGTTGGGCGAGTCGCACGACGTGTGTCCCCGATTCCTGGCACCGGAGCAAACGCTGCACCCACTGGTCAT
>JANOZI010000387.1:0-2769 GCA_031429375.1 Acidobacteriota bacterium
CGTCGTCGAGGTGATTGCGCAGAAACTCGCCGGCAAGGTCCAGATCGACGTGCAGATGGAGTTCGAGGAGCAGGAGGCCGAGCCCGCGCCGCCGGAGGCCGCGCCGGAGCCGCCCAAGAGTGCGATCGTTTCCAAGAGCGCAGTGGCGCCGGCGCCGGCGGTGACGCCGAAGAGCGTGATGATGCCGGCAATTGCGCCGAAGAGTGTCGCCGAGCCGTCCGGCGGGGCCACGGTGCAGTCCGCGGCGGCAAAACCGGTCGTGGCGCAAGCCGAGTGTGCGCTCGTCAGCATCCTGCCCTCGGGCGTCGAAGCCAACGAGTATCCGCTCAAGGCAGACGGCCCGACCTCGGTCGGGCGCAACGCCGACATCTCGTTCCCGCAGGACCCGGCGTTGAGCGACGTGCATGCCGTGATCGTCCCGACCGGAGGAAAATACGTGCTCCAGGAACAGGGCACCGAAGCCGGCGTGTTGTTCCAGTCGGACATCGAGCGTTCGACCGAGCTCGAGCGCGGCGCCGTGATCCGTGCCGGCCGGCAGTGGGTGGTCGTCGGCGATCGCAAGCGCGCCAATTCCGTCGTGCACTACAACGAGGGCGGTCAGCGGATCGCGCAGTTCGAGCTCAAGGAGGGCGTGACGGTGGTGGGGCGCCAGTCGCCCGACATTACGATCGCACCAGACGATGGCTCGTTGTCGCGCCGCCACTTCTCGCTGACCTACAAAGGCGGCACCGTCGCCGTCAAGGACCTGGGCTCCGCCAACGGCACGCAGGTCCGCGTCTCGGCGCCGATGCGGCTGCGCGATGGTGATCGGATCATGATGGGCCAGCAGGTGCTGGAGTTCCGCGACGATCGGAAGATCGTGCAGCCGGCCACGAACGTCTCGCTCGATACGAGCGTTGGCATTCCCCGGCAGGAGTTGCAGCAGAGCGCGGCGATGGCCGTGGCCAAACCCGCCGCGACGGCGTCCAGGCCCGCAACGGCGTCCAAGCCCGCGGCAGCGACACCCGCACCCGCGGCGCCTGAGCCCGCCAAGAGCGCCGAAGTGGGACCCAGTGTTTACTTCGAAGGTTTGAACAAGGTCGCGCCGTGCGCTGCCGGCCAGACGATTTGTGAGGCCGCCGAGAAGGCCGGCATCAAGCTCGAAGCGGATTGTCACCAAGGCGTGTGTGGAATGGATCCGGTGAAGATCGTGAGCGGCGGCGAGCATCTCAACGCGATCGGCGGAACGGAGCGGTCAACGCTCGAGGACCTCTGTTCGGTCGAGCCCGGCCCCTACCGGCTCGCCTGCATGGCACGCGTGTCGGGTCCGGTGAAAATTACCGTCGTCAAGCAGTAGAAGCTCGTGAAGCGCTCATAGACTTCGCCGCTCACTCGCGATCGGCAATGAGCGGCAGGGCATATTGCCGCCTCGGCCGCAGTGCGGTACCATCAAAGATTCGTGCCGGAGTAGCTCAGCCGGTTAGAGCACGCGTCTCATAAGCGCGGGGTCGGCAGTTCGAGTCTGCCCTCCGGCATCAACAGAGTTCAGAGTTAAGAGTGCAGAGTTAAGAGTGCAGTTAAGAGTTGAGAGTTCAGGGGCGGCCTTTTTCTAAACTCTAAACTCTGCACTCTGCACTCAAACACCTTCAGATGCATCTGCTTCACCGCGTCCGCGCCTTTGCCGCACAGCACTCGCTGTGGTCGGCGGAGACGCGCGTGGTGGCTGCGGTTTCGGGTGGCTCCGACTCGGTCGCGCTGTTTTTTCTCCTCCACGAGCTGGCCGCCGCAGGCGATCTGCAGCTCACGGGCCTCGCCCATCTGCATCACCACATTCGCGGCGCGCCGGCCGACGAGGATGCGGCGTTCTGCCGCGCGCTCGCAGCACGCGCCGGTGTGGCCGCGGCAATCGGCGATGCGGATGTTCCGGCGCTGGCCGGGCGCGAGCGGCTCTCGATCGAAGTCGCGGGGCGCAAGGCGCGCCAGGAATTTTTCGGCGAGGCGCTGGCGTCGCTCGGCGCACACCGCATCGGCGTGGCGCACACTCGCGACGATCAAGCAGAAACGGTGCTGCTAAGGCTGGTCCGCGGCGCCGGGCCAGCGGGTCTGGCCGGCATCGCGCCGAGGCGAGATCACCTCGTGCGCCCGTTGCTCGAGCTCACGCGCACCGAGCTGCGCGATTATCTCGAATCAATCGGGGAATCATGGCGCGAAGACGCCACCAACCAGGATCGTGCAATTCCGCGAAACCGGATTCGCCACGACATTCTCCCGTTGCTGCGCGAGCTCAACCCGCGCGCCGACGCCGCGCTGGCCCGGACCGCAAATATTCTGCGCAGCGATGCCGAGCTGTTTGAGGCGCTTGCCAACGAAGCGGGCCGGCGGTGCGTCAGAACTATTGACGACGGCCGCGTGGCCATCGATGCGGATGGGTTGGCAGGGTTGCCCAGGGCGCTTGCGAGGCGGGTGGCGCTCGCCGCTCTGGAAACCGTCAACCCCGGCCAATCGTATGGCTTAGAAGAGGCCGATCACATCTGCGCCGCGGCCAGGCACCCTGTAAAGGGGTGCACTACGAGTCCCGCGAAGGGCGGCGCGAACATGCCCGGCGTCGACGTGGAACGTTTGGGCGCGGATGTTGTCTTAGTAAAGAGAGCCATTGATGCAGGCGGGTCTAAAGACCCGCCTCTACATGACGCCTTCAATCTCAGGCTCACGGTTCCAGGAACAGTCGAGGAGCCTCGGGGCGGCTGGACCCTGACAGCTGAAGGGCCGATGTATAGGCAGATGGCCGGG
>JANOZI010000388.1:0-1801 GCA_031429375.1 Acidobacteriota bacterium
CGATCGCGTCGGCAAGGGCCTGCGCAGCGCGCCGCGCGACGCGATGCTCGCGGCCCTCGCCCCGCCGGGCGAGCGCGGCCGCGTGTTCGGGTATCACTGGGCCATGGACCACGCCGGCGCCGCCGTCGGTCCGCTGCTGGCGACGGTGTTCCTGTACTTCTCGCCGACCGAGTACCGCCTCCTGTTCGGCCTGACAATCATTCCGGGCGCGCTCGCCGTGTTGACGCTTCTGCGGGTGCCAGAGACGGCACCCGCACTATCAGTGCCTGGGGTGCCTGCGGTGACTGAGGTGCCGAGGTCAGGGCCAACGGTGCCATTGCCGCGGCCGCTGAAGAAGTACCTGTTGATACTGTCCGTCTTCACGCTCGGAAATTCGTCAGATGCGTTCTTGTTGCTGCAATTATCGAATGCCGGCGTGCCGTTGATGGGATTGACCGCGCTGTGGAGCGCGCAGCACGCCATCAAGGCGCTCTTGGCGATGAAGGGCGGTACACTGTCGGACCGCTTCGGCCGCCGCGCGCTGATCATCACCGGCTGGTTAGTCTATGCCGCCGTCTACGCCGGCTTTGCATGGAGCCGGTCGATCGAGGCGCTGATCGCCTGGTTCCTGGTTTACAGCATCTACGCGGCCGCCGTGGAAGGGAGCGAGAAGGCGCTCATCGCGGACCTAACGGCCGACGCGCAGCGGGCCACGGCGTTCGGCTGGCATGCCGCGGTGCAGGGCGTCGGCGCGCTGGCGGCCGGCATTTCGTTCGGCCTGATCTGGCAGTACTTCGGCGCGCCCGCCGCCTTCATGACGGGCGCGGCCCTGGCGCTTGCGGCGACCGTGCTACTTACTTTGCTTCACGACATTCATGGCCGTGGTGATCATTGACGCCACATCCGAGAGGTTCGCGGGCAGGATGATGGTGTCGGCGTTGTTGATCACGCGTCCGAACTCGGCGATGTACTGCTCGGCGACCTTCAACTGAATCGCCTCGGCGCCGCCGGGCGCGCGGGTCGCTTCCGCCACGCGCTTGATGCCCTCGGCGTTGGCGGTGGCGACCGCGAGAATCGCCGACGCCTGGCCTTCCGCTTCGTTGATCTGCTGCTGCCGCCGCGCTTCCGACGCCTTGATGACCTGCTGCTTTTCGCCTTCAGCCGAGTTAATCGCCGCGTCGCGCTGGCCTTCCGAGGTCAGGATCACCGCGCGCTTCTCACGCTCGGCGCGCATCTGTTTTTCCATGGCGGCGAGGATGTCCGCCGGCGGCGTGATGCTCTTGACCTCATAGCGCAACACCTTCACGCCCCAGGGCTCAGTCGCCTTGTCGAGCTCGGCGACCACCGAGATGTTGATGTTGGTGCGCTCTTCAAAGGTGCGGTCCAGATCGATCTTCCCGACCTCGCTGCGCAACGTCGTCTGCGCCAGCTGCGAGATGGCGAACATGTAGTCGGTGATGCCGTACGACGTGCGCTCCGGGTTCAGCACCTTCAGATAGAGCACGCCGTCAACCTGCACCTGCACGTTGTCGCGCGTGATACAGATCTGCGCGGGAATATCGAGCGCCATCTCCTTGAGCGAGTGGCGATAGCGAATGACGTCGATGAACGGGACGAGAATGTGGAAGCCGGCATCGAGCACGCCGTTGAAACGGCCCAGCCGCTCGACCACAAACGCGCTCTGTTGCGGAACGACGATCGCGGTCTTCGCCAGAATGACCAGCGTGATGATCGCGAGCAGGATGATGACGAACAGGCCGCCTTCCATTGACGCACTCCTTGGGGTGTTACGGTCGTGAGGTCTACGGTCGTGAGGTCTACG
>JANOZI010000389.1:0-3431 GCA_031429375.1 Acidobacteriota bacterium
GGCGGCGTCGCGCCGACGGCCGTCACCGTGATCGGAACCGTCCTGCTCACCGTGTTGTGATTGGCAGTGTCGGTCGGCGTGAACGTGACCGACAGCAGCTGCGCGGCGCCGACCGGCAATACGGTGCCGGTCACCGGTGAATAGACGAGCGTGCCCGGAGGGCCTGCAACGGTGGCATTGAGTTGTGTCGCGCTGATCGGCGTGCCGACGACGATGTTCGCGGGGGTGGTCCACGAGATCACCGGTGTCGTTTTCACGACCGTGAGCGAAACCGAAGCTGTGGCCGTGACGTAGTTGGCGGGTACAGCCGGCGTGAACGTGACTGACAGCGTTTGGGTGCCGGCGTTGAGGATCCCAGACGCGGGCGTGTACGCGAACGCACCCGGCACGGGTGTGGTTGCATTCAACTGCGCCGCACCGAGCGGTGTGCCGTAGACGATGTTCGCCGGCGGGGCCCACGTGAGCACAGGTGTCGCTTTCACGACCGTGATCGAAACCGACGCACTCGAGAGAACATAGCCGGCCTGGTCGGTCGGCGTGAAGGTCACCGAGAGCGTCTGGGTGCCGGCATTGAGGACGGCGCCCGCCGCCGGCGTGTACGCGAACGTCCCTTGCACATTGACGCCTGCCACGGTGGCGCGCGCATTCAATTGCGTTGCACCGAGCGGCGTGCCGTAGGTGATATTCGCCGGCGGGCTCCACGAAATTATCGGTGTCTCTTTGACGGTGATCGACACCGAGGCAGTCGCGCTGTTGTAGTTGTTGGTGTCGGTCGGCGTGAGGGTGACCGAGAGCGTAGTGGTACCGGGAGCGAGGATTGATCCGGACCCGGGCGTGTACGCGAACGTCCCGGGCACCGGCGCGCTCGCATTCAATTGCGTCGCGCCAAGCGGCGTGCCGGAAATGATGCTCGCCGGCGGCGTCCACGCAATCACCGGAGTCGCTTTCGAAACGATGATCGGAACCGCCTTCGTCGAGGGAACGAAGCGGGCCGTGTCGGTGGGCGTGAACGTGACCGAGAGTGTCTGGGTGCCGGCGGGGAGGATTGTGCCAGCCGCGGGCGAGTACGCAAACGTCCCGGCCACCGCCGTGCCTTGCACGGTCGCATTCAACTGCGTCGCGCTGAGCGGCGTGCCGTAGACGATGTTCGCCGGCGCGCTCCAGGTGATGTCGGTCGGAATGCGGACCGTCAGCGTGGTCGTCGCCGTTACCGCGCCGGTGGTACCGGTCGCAGTCAGCGTGTATACCGTGGTCAGCGTCGGGCTGACGTTGAGCGTGCCGGAGGCGGGGAAAGGGCCGATCAGCGGGTCGATCGACACCGTCAGCGCGTTGGCCGTGTTCCAGTTCAACGTGGCCGATTGACCGCGGTCGATCGTCGGCGGCCCGACGGTCACGGATGCGGTCGGCGGCGGCGTGAGCGGCGCAATTTCGCAGATCGGTCCATTGACGCCGGGGCGAGTCATCGAGACGCAATCTGTGGGCGGCCGCGGCAGCACCGTAGGGTCGCTGTGGTACACCTGGAAATTGTCCGTGGCGACGCCGTTGTACGCGTAGACGCGCATCTCGCTCCATTTGGCCGCGCACCGACCGGCGTTGGCCACGTCGCCAACCATGGCGATGTGATTCGCCGGCATGCCAGGCGCCATCGCGAGACCGCTGTTGATGAGCACGATCAGCTTGTTGTCCATCCAGCAGCCATTGACCGACCCCACCCACGGCACCATGACGTTCTCCCAGTTGCGCAGGAACGTGTTGTCGATGGTCAGGTTGGGATTGGGGCCGAAGCCGGCCATCGGGGCGATGATGCCCCGCTTCATGCCCTGGATGTCTGAGTTGCGAATGACGATGTCCTTGGCCATGTAGTCGGCGAAGAACACGCCGTCACCGCAACAGCGGCTTCCCGGGACGTAGTTGCCGCGGATCTTCAACCCGTCGAAGGTGACTTTCTGTCCGGGGTAAATATAGACGCCCTTGTTGTAGATGTGCCACGCCTTGAAGTTCTTGATGACGCTCTCGGTCGCGCTGGCGAACGCCTCCGGATCCCTCGAGCTGATCCACCAGTAGGTGAAGCCGCCCTGCATGGCGCCGTAGGCCTCGTTGTTCTCGAACTGCAGGAGCGGCAGGTTGTTGCCGTTCATGAGCGTGAACTGGTTGGGCCCCATCAGGCCCATCGTGTCGGCGCCCTTGAAGGTCGGGACTTTGATGTCGCCAAGGAATCTGAACTGGTAGACAAACCCGTACGCGGCTTCCGTCGTGGAATTCTGGAAGTTCGCCGCGACGTTGTCCCTAACGAAGTTGTTCGGCCCGCGGAACCAGAAGCCGACGCCTTCCGTGCCCATCGCGCTTCTCGCCTCGATTCCGTTCAGCAGGTCGTTGGGTTCGCCCATTCCCCTGAGCACGAAGTTGTGGTCGAAGACGTTGTAGCTCTCGGAGCCGTCCTCGGTCGCGATCGCGGCGCCGTTGTAGTTGTAGACGACGTTGTCCTGGATCAGGCCATAGTGGCTGCCATGGACGGCGATGCCCCACTTGAATTGCGTCTCCGCCGAGCCGCCGTCAACGGCGTTGCCCAGCAGCGTGAATTGGAAGCCGTTAGCCGGCGTCGTCAGCGGCCCACTCACGTGGTGCATGTGGATCGGATAGCGGCCGATGTGGTTGGTCGTGGTGTTCAGCAGACGGAACGTCGTGCGGCCGAGATCGCGGAACTGCGCGTAGCGGACGTCCGCATCGGCCATGTGGTTGAACAGCACATGCCCGCGCGTGCCGGACGGATTCGCCGACCGCACGATGACGTTGCGGGTCAGGTTGCCCACGTGCGGCAGGAATTCAAGTACGCCGTTGAGATCGCGCGCGCCCAGGTGGTCGTACTGCAACGCGCTGTTGAGCGTGAGGGTCTTGCCATCCGCCGACACAGATACCAGCGTGCGTTCTTCCCACTGGTTAACCAGGTTGGTCCAGCCCCCGGAGACGGTTTCGGTCTCCTTGATATGCCGGGTGTCGGGCAGCACGAGCCGATCGCCGGGACGCCACCCCGACACGGCTTCCGACAACGTCACCGTGATATCGCCCGCGCGCGGCTCGGTTGCGAGCCGCACAAACGTCGGCGTCCGCACGCTGCCGTGCATGGTGACTTTCCCGAAGGCGATGATTCCGGTACCAAACTGTTCGGCGTCCGGCACGCTGCCGCCAAGCGGCGAATCCGCGATGACGATCTCTGCGTTCACGTTGGCGGCGATCGGCGTGGCGACGCTGCCGACTTCGAGGATCCCGGGAACGCCCATCCCGTCGCTGCCGGCCATGACCTGCAGGTTGGTGACCGTCAGTCGTGTGTTGACGGTGGGCGCGAACGTGAGCGTGCCGTCCACTGCGATCGTGTAAGCGACCGCGGCCTGGTCGTTGATCGTGACCGTGTGTCCCTGGGCAATTCGCACCAC
>JANOZI010000390.1:0-2220 GCA_031429375.1 Acidobacteriota bacterium
CGGCGGCCGGTGTAGTCGCCCGAATACGTCAGCCAGCGTGCCGGGTCTTGAAGTCCGCCGAGCAGCTGTTGATAGGTGACACCTGGCGCCCCTTCCAATGCCAAGGGTCCGCCAGCGGCCGACCCTTGGTCGTTCAGGGCAAGTGGCTGCCCGCGAACAATGTCGCGGAGCTCGGTCTTGAGAAAACTCCGCAGGCGTCCGCGCGGATCTGCGATCTGAATTGAGAACGCGTCTTCGTTGCGACGCTCGCCATTGATCTGGCGGCCGTCGGTCGTGATCAGCGTGACAGGTGGCGCGCGGTCGGCGGCGGCGCGTGCGGGCGTGACAGCGGGTACGGCCGCAAGGGTCTTCAGATGCGCGATGATGGCGCGCAGCTCGGCATCGGGTGCCGTGCTCGCCGGCATGATGCTGCCTGGGACGCCGCTGCGGATCGTCTGCATCACGCGATCGTCGCTCGCGCCGGACGCCCATAAGGCAGTGAGGTTTGGCCCATTCGATCCTTTGCCGTCAGCGCCGTGACAGGCAGCGCACGCCTCGCCAAACAACACCGCGCCCGTTGGTTGTGCCGACACCCATTCGACTCGCCCGAGCGGCGAAGCGGTTCGGGCTCGCTCAGGGCGAGCCTGCCCGCTCACCACGAGTACGGCCGCCGCGAAGGCCACCATGACGCGCACCATGCGCGGGAGTATACTTCCCCCGCCTCCGCCGCTTAGCGCGGCTACGGCGAGGCAGGCCGGAGAATGGACATGAAGCGCCTCACAGTACTGACCTCCGTCATCGCCGTCGGCGTCGTCGTGTTGATAGCCGGCGCCGCGGCGCAGCAGCCACCAAGCAACTTTGTCGGTGGCACTCCCACCCAGCTCGACGCCAAGGCGATCCGCACGCTGCGTTTGAAGTTTGTTGCGGGTAGCCGATCGAACTGGCACAGCCATTCCAACGGCCAGTTGCTGATGGTCGAGGAGGGCCGTGGACGAACGCAGGAACGCAACGGCCCCCTGCTGGAGATGGGGCCCGGGTTGCCGTGGTACACCAAGGCCGGCGTCGAGCACTGGCACGGCGCCGCTCCAACTCAGGATGTGCAGCAGCTCACGATCTACGAAGGCGACGTGAAGTGGTTGGAGCCGGTGACAGACGCGGTGTATAAGGCAGCACCCAGGCAATAGTGTGCGTACAGTGCGTACGGTTCCTAGGGTGCGTACAGTGCTTCTGTGACTAACTTTCCAAGGGTGCCAAGGGTGCAGGTGTCGCCTGCCGGATGCCGTTGCGAGTTGCGATGCACTGTACGCACCCTTGGAACTGTACGCACCGTACGCCTATTGAGTGGCTTGGAAGTCCGCGAACGAGCGGTTGATGCGGTGCAGAAACGCGGCCTCGAAGTCCACGCCCTCGCCGAGGTCGCGCAACAGGTTGGCTATCGCTGCCCCACCCGCCTCGTCGAGCAGCCGGCGCGCGGCGAGGGCGCTGGCGGCGTAGGCGACTTGCGCGTCGTTGCCGCTCAGCTTCGCAAACGGCGCGGCCAGCACTGTGAGCGGCGGCACGGACGACGACTGGGCCAGCCGTTCTTGCGCCCAGCCGAGGTCCTCGCTTTCGAGCACCGAGGCGAGGCCTTCGTTCAACCAGGTCGGGATGTTCCGCGTCGCCAGCGATCGGATCAACGCATGCGCGAACTCGTGCGCGAGCACGCGATCGAGCTCATCACTCTTCTCCAGCGCACCGCGCATCGGCACGCGGATGGTGCCGTCGTAGGCGCCGGCCGCCCACGACGGCGAGCGCGTGATGTCGCGAAACTGCTCGCCGCTGTACAACACCACCGGGATCGATTTCAGCGGGAACGCGCCCAACACGTCGCTGATGCGCCAGAACGCCCGGTTGAGCGACTCGAGCGCCTTGGCCGCCATGTCGGCGTCTTCGCGGCCCTCGAACGACACGGTGAAATGATCGCCGACGGCGAGCCGCATGCGGTCGTGCAATTCCTGCTCGCGCTTCCAGCGCTCGAGCGTCTCGCGGGCCCCCACCTCGTCGGGTTCTTCAGCCACGACCAGTTCGTAGAGATTGATGGCGCCCTGGAAGTCCTGCTGCCGCCGCAGCACTTGCGCCAGCTGCGCCCGCGCCACCGTCAGCTTTGGATCGAGCAGCAGCGCCTGCTCGAGCGCTGCCTTCGCATCGGCATCGCGGCGCTGTAAGAATGCGGCCAGGCCGGCGCCGAAATGCAGCCGCGCG
>JANOZI010000391.1:0-1776 GCA_031429375.1 Acidobacteriota bacterium
CGACCCGATGGCGTATGCGTTGGCCAGCGGTCTCCTGCTGTCGGTGGCGGTGGCGGCGAATCTCGTTCCGGCAATCACCGCGGCGCGAATAGACCCGATGAGCGCACTTCGACGCGAGTAGCAGGACCGGCACCGGTATAATTCACGCGCGAGGCCCGAATGCAACGACGACATTTTCTCTGGACGTTGGGCGCAGCGGCGCTGATGCCATCGGCGGGGCAGACGCAAACACCGCAAGGTGCGACGGTGCTGTATGACGGGCGGGCGATCTCGCTCGACCGCGTCAGTCCCGACCCGAAGCAGCCCGGTGCGTTGTGGGTCCAGAAGACCGATCTGCCCCGCATCAACGGCTTCGAGCTCAAGCCGCAGGGCGCCTGCCGGGCAGACATCTGCATTCCGGTGCCGAAGACGATGACGCGCGGCGCTTTTTTCAACCTGACGGCGTTCGCAGAGCGCGTCGGACAGCGGGTCGTCGCCGATCAGCCGGCGCAGGTCTGGAGCTTCGGCGAGATCCCGGTCGTTCGAGGCGCGTTCCTCGAGTCGCGCCTGGCGCCGGACTTCTCGGTGCCGGATCGCAAGGGCCGCCAGGTGCACCTGTCGCAGTTCCTCGGCAAGAAGGTGCTGCTCGTCACCTGGGCCTCCTGGTGAGGGTGCCGGCTTGATCTGCCAGGTTGGCAGACACTTTACGAAGAGCTGAAGGGCAAGAATTTCGAGATTATCGCGGTCGCGCAAGACACCGGGGGCGAAGCGGCGGCCGGCAAGTGGTACGACGCGGCCAAAGCCACATACACCACGCTGATCGATCCCGCGCACGCCGTGAGCTCGGCGTTCCAATTCACCAACGTGCCGACCGGCGTCTGGATCGACGAACGTGGCAAGGTGGTGCGTCCGGGAGAGCCGGCGTGGACCACGAGCCGCACCAGCACATTTGGCGGCAAGGCATTGGTGACCGAAGGCGAGGAATATGTCGCGGCCATTCGCGACTGGGTCGCGAGCGGCGAGCGCAGCGTCCACGTGTTGTCCGATGCCGCGTTCGCGGCGCGGGTCAAGCCGCGGTCGCAGGACGAGATGGACGCCGACGCCAGTTTTGCAATGGCTGTCTGGTTTCACCACACCGATAACTCGACGCTCGCCAGGAAATACTTCGAGCGCGCACAGGCGCTCAATCCCGACGATTGGAACTATCACCGCCAGGACTGGAGCTTCACGCCGGGCGAGGCCGGCGCGAAATGGCTCGAGAAATTTCAGAAGCTCGACGAGCCGTACTATCCAAAACTCGACCTCAAGCCCAAAACCGAGAAACCTAAAGGCTGATCAATAGTCCGGGTTAGAGAGGACGGACTGGTTATTGCACTGTCCTTCCGCGACGGGAGGACGAATGTCGCTAAAACCTGGGCAGTTCCCTAACGACGAGCCGGTGCCGCAGGCGCCGCCCGATGTAGCGTGGCTTCGCGAGGCGCGCGAACACAAGGGACTGACGCTCGATGCCCTCGCGAGCACCACGAAAATCACCCCGAAATATCTGAGAGCGCTGGAGGCCGGCGCGATCGACCAGTTGCCGCCGACGTTCTTCACGCGTGGCTTCGTCAAGGCCTACGCCAAAGAGGTGGGACTCGATCCCGACCAAACCGCCAGGCGTTACCTGCAGCAGATCGCACCCGCCGGCGCTCCCGACAGCGAAGACGCCGCGGCGATTGTCGCGACCGCCGTCGCACGAACGGGCGGAGTGGCATTCGAGCAAGCCGATACGGCGCACCTTCACCAGGGACCCGGCGA
>JANOZI010000392.1:0-2004 GCA_031429375.1 Acidobacteriota bacterium
GCGCCGCGTCTCGGGTCGCTAAATTTCGAGGCCTGACCCCAACTTAGCGAATTGCGATGAAACAACGAACACTGAAACAGGCCGCCGACGCGTTCGAGGTGGTAAAGGCCGTGGGCCTCATGCTGCCCGACGTTGAGGCGACAACGAAATACGACGGCTCGCCGATGCTGAAACGGGGCGGCAGCTTCATGGCGGGCATCGCAACTCATCCGTCCGCCGAGCCAGGCACGCTCGTCGCCAGGGCCGATGTGGACCAACGAGAGCTGTTGCTCGCGGATGCGCCAGACACGTATTACCTGACGGATTACTACCGCCGCTATCCGCTCGTGCTCGTGCGCTTGTCGCGGATCGACCCCGACGCGCTGCGCGATTTACTGTCCGTCTCGTGGCGATTGACTGCTGAGAAGGCGCGAAAGCGCGCAGCCAGCTGATCCGCCACTCGCCGGTGCGCTTCTTGCTTCAAACCTCAGGATGAGCACGATCACACTGCGCTTGATGCTGTGTCTGGTGGTATTCGGTGCCGCATGTTCCTCTAAGAGCACACCGACGGCGCCAACTCCCGTCTCACCCGCGCCGACGCCCACACCCACGGCGCCGGCGGCGCCCACGGTCACCAGCGTGACCGTGACGGGCACCACGAGCTTTGCCGAGGCAGGAGCCCGCGCCCAGTTCACGGCAAGGGCCAACCTGTCGAACGGCACGACGGAAGACCGCACCAGCACCGCCACCTGGCAGAGCGACAACACGGTGGTGGCCACGGTGTCGCCGCAGGGCATGGTCACCGTGCTCGCCTCGGGCGACACCGCCATCACTGCCACGGTCGGCGACGTGCGGGGCGCTCTTGGCATCGTGGTGCGGCTCGTCAATCGCACTCCCGATCCGGTTGCCGGGCAACGCCTCCCGCTGCCGGACATCCGGGGATTCACGCAACAGGCGGCCGCGGCGCGCCCCGACCTCATGGCGCAATCGTGCCCGGCCGGCATCAAGTATCAGAACAATCCGTGGCTCGATTACATGGTCGATCGGCTGCGCACGCTGGATACCCGCTGGGGCTACAACGGCAAGCCGACCCGCGGCTCCGCCGACAACGGCGGCCAGCCGGTGATCGCCGCCGGCGACGAGGTCGCGTATCACTACGGCGCCGGACCCGACCAGAATTCGCGGGATGTCTACCTGATCGATCTGCTCGAAGGACACTGCGGTGCGAGCCCACGCCTGACCTATCGGGATTTTACCGGTGAAGAGCCGGGATTCTGGACGGGCGCCGGCCGGCTGCGCTGAGTCGCGGACCTACGGCACCGGGGGACGCGGTCGACGTTTCGCGGAACTAAAGTTCCGCGCTACGATTTGCGGGTGTCCCTCGACCATATTCACATCGAAACGCCGCGCCTCTTGCTACGTCTGCCGCGCATCGACGATCTCGATCCGTGGGCCGCGATGATGGCGGATGCGGAGGCCGCGAAGTTCATCGGCGGGGTGATGCCGCGCTCGGTGTCGTGGCGCGGGCTGATGACCATGATCGGCGCCTGGCATGCGACGGGCGTCGCGATGTTCTCGGTGGTCGAGAAGTCCAGCGGCCGATGGGTCGGCCGGCTCGGTCCCTGGATGCCGGAAGGCTGGCCGGGGCCCGAAGTGGGCTGGGCGCTGGTGCGCGACTGCTGGGGCAAAGGCTACGCGACCGAAGGCGCCGAGGCCGCGACCGACTGGGCGTTCGATCAGCTCGGGTGGTCGCGCGTGATTCACAGCATCGACCCCGCTAATGTCGCGTCGCAAGCGGTGGCGCGCAGGCTCGGATCGCAGAACCTCGGCCCCGGCACGCTGCCCGCGCCGTACCACGACTCGAACGTCGACATCTGGGGACAGACCCGCGAGCAGTGGCGCGCCCGCCGCTGAACCTGACGAACCTGACGAACCCGTGATAACGTCCCGTTCCGGAGAGGTGCCTATGGCTCGCATCGTTCGCGCGTGCGTACTGGTTCTCGTGACCGCGTTCGCCCTGGCGTT
>JANOZI010000393.1:0-9889 GCA_031429375.1 Acidobacteriota bacterium
TGGAGTAAGCGTGAAGGCCGCAGGTACGGTCGATGCGCCAAGATCGATGACGGTCGGACCGGTTAGCTCCGTGACCGGCGGACTGGTGGGATCGGCGCCGGGACTGAACTCGGCTACGGTGCCCGAGACCTCGACGAGCCGGCCCACCTGCACGATTGTTGCGGGTGCGCTGCTGGTGAAGACGAACAGCCCTTCGGACGTATTCTCGTCGCCGTCTTCCATGCCCGGCTCGGTCTGAATGTAGAAGCCGTTGAACTTTCTTGCGGTCACGACGGCCCGCACGGTGACCCCGGTGCCGACCGGGAACGGCGACGTCGTGCCCACGCCCTGGATTTCGTGGGGCAAGCGAATCACCGGCGGGGGGATCACCGTGACGGAGAAGGTCGTGCTGCCGCTTCGCGATTCCGCGTCGGTGACCGTGAGCGCGATGGTCCGCGACCCCAGCGGGTTCCCACCCGGCACCGTGACCGAGGTCGTGAAGATGTTATCGCCGGCGCTCGCGTCGGGCGCGACGCCGTTGTCGAACAACGCCTGCGAGACGAGGCCGCCGACTTGCGACAGGTCACCCGCAACGGCGAGCCCGGTACTGACGGGGCCGGAGCCCGGCGCGACGGTGGCTGCGACGGTCAACAGTTGTCCCTGCTGCACAGGTGAGGGGGTTGCGGCAGTGGCGGTGAAGCTGGGATTCGTGGAAGCCTCGCAGGGGGCGAGGGTGGTGGCGCTGTTACGAGGCGCCGGCGTGCCTATTGCGAAATCGCCGTTGTTGGCATTGGTGTCGGTGCATCCATGGCCGAGACGGATGGCCGCGGTGGCGTTGGTGAGGGTCGCCGTCGGCGCGGTTTCAGAACACGTCGCCGCCGTTCCATAACCAACGAAGTCGATCACTGAAGCCGGACAGGCGCCGGTCAGGGCCGCGGTGCTTGAAACCAACGCGACCTTGGCGCTCGTGGCGCTCATGGCAATCGTGCCGGTGGCGTTGGGCGTTGGCAGCACGGGCTGAGTTCCCGCACCCGCTGCTTCCTGAACGAGATAGTAGCCGCCAGGCGGGAGCGTGCCGATCAGCGCCGTTGTCGCCCACGTGGTCCCTGCCGCCGACGCATACTGAACCGACCATCCCGACAGGTCGACCGTCGCCGCGCTGCGATTGAACAGCTCGATGAAATCATTCTTGTAGACCGCTCCGACGTTGCCGCCGCCGCCATAGACCTGGCTGATGACGACCGCTGCGCTGCTCTGTGCTGACAGCTGTGATCCAACTTGGGAAACAAGGGCTGCCGACACAACGAGCACAGTCACAAGTACGCGAGATCTCATAGACAACCTATTAAAGGAATGGCGAGGTGTGGAAATTTTGCAAACGGGATTGAAGATTAGCGTACTTCGGAGGCAGGACGAACCGGGCCTGAGTCGTTCAGGTCCAACTAGCGGGGCTGTAATTGGATGTTTCCACCCCCAGAAAAATCGGGGCTTAGCCTTGACAGGTTCGACAGGTGACAGGTTCGACAGGTTCGTTCGACCGAGAGCACCGACGAACCTGACGAACCTGACGAACCTGACGAACCTCACGAACCTGACGAACCCGACGAACCCGACGAACCTGACTCCTGTCGCAACGACTGGATGTTGCCGTTATTCAACGTCCCGGCGCCCGAGGCGACCACCGTGCCGTCGGGCGCGCGCACCACGACCGACAACGTGTCGCGGCCTCGACCCGGCTCGCCATAGTCCGCTGCGGCCGCCTGATAAGAATATCCAGGGCGGCCGTTCCACGAGCCGACGCCTGTGAAAGTGACCGAGTCGGTCGAACCCTGACGCAACGCGCTCGCGAACGCCACGGCAGACACACCGGCCGAGAAGTTGTTGACTCCGATCTTCAACACCAGCGAACCGCTGTCGCCTGAGGCCGCTGACGAACGCACATCCAGACGGAACTGCATTTTCGCGGTGTTGCTGCCGATGCTGCCGGCGCCGTGCAGCCGGCCCGCCACCGTGGCCGTAATCGTCACCGCAAACGAATCGCTGGCTGTATTACCAGCCGCATCCGACGCGGAGCAGTGCACGAGCGTCACGCCGATCGGGAAGGTGCCAGAGGCCGGCGCGCACGTGACAACCGGTGACGCAGTGACGGCATCGGTCGCCGACACGGTGAAGTTGACGACCCGACCCTCCAGCGAATTGGCGGGCGCCGTGATATCGGCCGGTAAGACCAGGTGTGGTGCGGTGGTGTCTGCAACCGTGACCATGAACGCGCCGGGCGCGGAATTACCCGCGGCATCGGTGGCCTTACAGGTCACTTGAGTCGTACCGATCGGGAACATCGTGCCGGATGCGGGCAGGCACGTGATCACCGGCGCCGCGGTGACGGCGTCGGTTGCGGACGCCGTGTAGGTGACGCCGAGGCCGGCCGCCGAGGCCGCTTCCGCCGTGATGGCCGCGGGCACCTGCAGCCGCGGTGCCGTGGTGTCGGCCACCGTCACCGTGAACGATCCGGTGGTCGAATTCCCCGCCGCATCGGCCGCGGAGCAGTTCACGGTGGTCATCCCGAACGGGAACGTGGCGCCCGCTGCCGGCGCGCACGTCACCTCGCGTGCGCCAGAAACCGCATCCGTGGCCGAGGCCGCGAAGCTGACCGGCGCGCCAGTCGCTGACGTCGCTTGCTCAGTGATCGCGCCAGGGAGGGTCAGCTCAGGCGCGACCGTGTCGTGCACCGTGACCGTGAATGATCCGCTCGCCGAGTTCCCCGCGGCATCGGCCGCGGAGCAGTTCACGGTGGTCACCCCGAGCGGGAACGTGGCGCCCGCTGCCGGCGCGCACGTCACCACGGGTGAGCCGGAGATCGCATCGCTCGCCGACGTCGTGAAGTTGACCACCTGGCCGTCCGCCGAACCCGCTTGCTCGGTGATGTTGGCCGGCAGGGTCAATTGCGGGGCAGTCGTGTCTTGCACCGTGACCGTGAACGATCCGGCGCCGGAATTATCCGCCGCATCGGACGCGTTGCAGGTCACGGTGGTCTCCCCGATCGCGAACGTGGTGCCTGATGCCGGTGTGCACGTCACGACTGGTTGTGCGGTCACAAGATCGGTCGCCGACACGATGAAGTCGACAGCCGTCCCGGCCGCTGAATCCGCCTCCGCCGTGATGGCGCTGGGAACGGCGAGCTGCGGCGCGGTCGTGTCTCTGACCGCGACCGTAAACGACACCGGGGCGACGTTGCCGGCCGCATCCGCGGCCGTGCACGTCACTCCGGTGTTCCCGAGCGGAAGCGTCGCCCCGCTCGCGGGTTCGCAGACGACGTCAACACCGCCGTCGACATCATCGTTGGCCGTCGGCGCGTCATACGCCACCAGGGCGCCGGCCGCGCTCGTGGCTTCGACCTCTTGATTCTGCGGCGCGAAGCTGAAGACGGGCGCCACGGTATCCGGCGGGAAGTAGAAGAACGCCACGGCCGGATCGTGATCCGACACGCGCGCCGGCGTCATGACCTCGCCGCGCAGCACTTCCGGGAAGTCCGCATTCACGCGCGGATACAGGAGCCCGGCAAACTGCCCGACCACGTTCGCGGTCACGATGACGCGATCGAGGGCTTCGGCGTTGCCCCGGTCCGAGTATGAATGACGCTCGCCCTCCTCGATGAAGTTCTCGAGGTCGACAAGGTCAGGCTCCACGAGATCCGGTGACGACAGCGTCACCTGATCTTCCAGCGCGGGCGTGCCCAGAATGGTTCCCATGACGTCGACGTAGCCGTCGTTGAAGCTGAACGCGTTGTAAGTACCGATCGACACGATCGCCTCGTTCGGGTCGTTGAGCTGCCGGCCCTGGATGTAATTGGCGAGGAACTCGGCCTGGGCCCGGCGCTGAGCGCGGACGTGCCTGCCGCTGCTGGAGTCGCGTGCGACGCCGGCCCGCGGTAGCAGGTGGTTGACGATCACCGTCACTCGCTGCGGCGCTGACGGCGCCGGTCCGCGGATGATCGCGCGCAGCACCAGCGGCGGCCGATCGTTCACCAAATCAACAGTGTCGTCGTTGGGATCGTCGAACGTGTCGGCCGCGCCGACCTGTTCCACCGACGTCACGTCGACCCGCCCCGTCTTGACGAGAAACGCCACGTCGAGGCCGTCCGGATCGGGACCTTCAACGAGGTAGGGCGCGTAGCCGGGTGCCGAGCCCTTCGCGACGACCGCATCGAGGTCGATGCGCGTGGCCAGGTCGCGAAGCACCGACAGATTCTCGACCTCCTGGAGGCCGATGATGTCGGGGCTACTCAGCACCGTGCGAATCGCCAGCGACGCCTTCGCCAAGCGCCTCTCGTACGCCGCCGGCGTGAGCGCCACGTCGCCACCGGGGTCGTTCACCGTATCGAAGAATCGCTGCAGGTTGAGCGATGCGATGGTGAACAGCTCGACGACCGGCGGCGCCGCCAGGATCGTCATCCCGCCGGCCGGTGTCAGCGTCGCCTCGGGCAGCAGCGTGTAAGTGCGGAAGCCGAAGTCGAGCGGGCCCGTGACGCGCGTCATCACCGCGCCGGTCGAGACGTCGACCGCGACCGTGCCGTCGAGGGCATCCGAATCGACCCGCAGGCGCTCGGGATTGCCGTCGAATACGGGGACGCGGCACGCGGTGAGGCGGCACGCCAGCACCGCGTCACCCGGTTCAACGCCGGGCTCGCGGAACGGCCGGGCCTGGCCGGTCAGCACCGCGTAGAACTCGCCGTCGCTCGTCGCCGAGGCGTTGGCTTCGTTCTTGATGCCGCCCGTGCCCGTGATTGCAGTCAGCGACGCAACCCCCACCCGCATGCCTTCGAAGCGCTCGAGCTGATCAGGCCTTCCCGTCGGGGAGACTTCAGCCCTGGTGAGCAAGTACGGCGCCGGCATGGTGGCCTCTCCGAGATCGGTCACCGCGGTCACCAGGTTCAACTCGGTCAGCGGGGCGCTGCGCGGATCGGCTGACGGGACGAATTCCGCGACCGATCCGCGGACGAGCGCCAGGTGTCCGACCACCGCTTCCGGTGGCGCGGCGCCGTTGACGAACACGAAGAGCCCCTCGGATGTCTCGGGGTCCGTGTCTTCCATGCCGGGCGCGGTCTGCAGGAAGAAGCCATTGAGTTTCTTCGTGGCGGTCACGACGCCCTGGACGATCACTGGTGTGCCGGTTGGGATCGGTGAGGCGGCGCCGGATCCCTGAATGTCGTGCGGCAGGTAGATCACTGCCGGCTGGTTGATGCTGAGCGACAGCAGCGTGTTTCCGAGTCGGCCTTGTGCATCGACGACCCTCAGCGGAAGCGACTGCGGCCCGACGGCGCTCGTCGCCGGCACCGCGAGCGCTGTCGTATAGACGCTGTCGTTGGCCGCCAGGTCCGGGAATACGCCGTCGTCGGCAAACGGTGCCGCCGCCGCGCCGCCGATGGCGCTGAGGTTGCCGGCAACACGAAGGCCCGTGCTGGGCGGCACCGAGCCCCCCGTCACGCGGGCGAACAATGTGACGATCTGCCCTTGCTCGATTGCCGACGGCGATGCCGAGCCGCTGACCCTCGGGTTGCTGCTCGTGAGGCACGCGCTTGCCGCATTCTGCGGACGCGCCGCGTTCACTTCGAAGTTCGCGGCGTTGTTGTCGGTGTCGGCGTGCCCGGCGACGCCTCCTGGCGTGCGCTCGATGCCGCGATTGAAGTTGGTGCCGAGCACCGTCAACCGCGTGCCTTCTCCGTAGGCCCCGCCCGGTGCGCCTACCTGGTCCGCGAACGATCCGTCGGCGCGTACCACCGCGACGCCGCCGTCGTCTGCGAAGCCCACCGCATAGTAAAGATCGGCTGGAACATTGCCAGGAATGCTGAAGTAACTGGGAGCCGTCGTGGAGGCGTTGTTGTTCGCCACGAGGTAGAAGCAGCCCGGCCCAATCGTCACGCCCGGTGGAATGGTCACGCGTGCGAAGGTTCCCCCGGAGTTGTTGGAGGCCCAGATTTTCCAGCCGCCAACCGGAACCGGCGCCGCGCTGCTGTTGAACAACTCGATGAACTCGTCGTTGGTGCCGTTCGCGCCGTTGGTGCCGAACCCGCGGAAGCGGAACTCGCTAATCACGATGTCGGTGCTGCCCTGCGCGTTCAGCCGTTCCAACGTCACGAACGCGGCCGCCATCAGGCATGCCGCCACCACTGCGTTACGGACTCTCATGACATCCTCATCTCGGGCAAGACAGTTTGGGGAAAACTAATAGTCAGCAACATTGGAAATGCGGTGCCAACGGCACAGTCGCTGAATTGTGGGGATATTCCGCGCTGGCGCGCGGAGCCGATTACAGAATGGTGTTATTACGGAACAAGCTGATTGCGGTTTTCGATACTGTTAAGTCACTCTTGTGTCTTGAGCCATTGGTGCAGATCACGGAACGCGCGTGCACGATGAGAAACCGTGGCCTTTTGATCGTCAGACAATTCTGCGATCGTGGCGCCGAGCGGCGGATACAAAAAGATCGGGTCGTAGCCAAAACCGTATTGCCCGCGCGGCTCGGGCGCAACGCTCCCTTCGATCGTGCTCTGGCTTTCAAAGAGCAGCTCGTTACCGCGCGCGACCGCGAGTGCCGTGACGAAACGCGCAGCCGACCTACCTGAAGCCAGCCGCCGATAAATCTCTGCAAACCGATCCGGATAGGAGGTGGCCGCGCCAAGAAACCGCGCCGACTGCACGCCGGGCTCGCCGCCGAGCGCGTCGACCTCGAAGCCGGAGTCTTCGGCGATGGTCGTCAGGTCGGTCGCCTGCGCGTACGCCAGCGCCTTGATCCGCGCGTTCTCCCAGTAGGTCGCGCCGGTTTCTTCCGGCTCCGGCACCCAGCCGACGTCGGCGAGGGTCACGATCTCGTAGGGCACCCCTCTATGGGGTGCCGCGGCCCGCAACGCATGCCTGACCTCCCGCACCTTGTTGGGATTGGTCGTGGCAAATAGCAGCTTCATCGTCCGAGGATCGGACCGACGAGGGCGCGCTGTTTTGCGATCAGATCGGTGATGCCCTTGTCGGCCAGCGCGAGCAGGCCGATCAGCGTTTCGGTCCCGAACGGTTCCCCCTCCGCGGTGCCCTGGATTTCGATGAAGCGCCCGTCGCTGGTCTTCACGATGTTCATGTCGACGTCGGCCTTGGAATCTTCCTCGTAGGCAAGATCGAGCAGCGGCATGCCGGCGACAATGCCGACGCTCGTGGCGGCGACGTAGTCGGACACCGGGATGGTGCGCAGCTGGTCGGCCTGTTTCAGCTTGCCGAGCGCGAGCACGAGCGCGACGAACGCGCCGGTGATCGACGCGCAGCGGGTGCCGCCATCGGCCTGAATGACGTCGCAGTCGAGCCAGATAGTGCGCTCGCCGAGCTGATCGAGGCGAATTACCGACCGCATCGAGCGTCCGATCAGCCGCTGAATCTCCATCGTCCGGCCGCCGACCTTGCCGGACGCCGCCTCCCGGTTGGATCGGGTCGTCGTCGCGCGCGGCAGCATGCCGTATTCCGCCGTGACCCAGCCCTTGCCTTGACCGCGCAGGAACGGCGGTACCTTGTCTTCGATGCTGGCGTTGCAGATCACGCGGGTGAGTCCCACTTCGATCAAGACCGACCCTTCGGCGTGAACGGTGAAGTTGGGCGTGATGGTGGTCGGGCGCAGCTCGTCGGGGGCGCGATCGTAGAGGCGCATGGGAAATAAAGAATAACGAATAACGAATGACAAAAGGGATGTTTCGTCCTTCGTTCTTGATTTGTTCTTCGTTACGGCTGAATCAGCGAGTCGTTTTTTCTCAGTGGCCGTCGCAAGTCGACATGTCCCGCCAGCGTGTCGACTTCCTGCCCCCCGATCAGGATCTGCACCTCCTGCAGCGTCGGCAGGTTGGTCAGCAGCGCGTTCACGATCGTGTAGACCGTCATGATTTCCTGGAACGAACCGCCCGGGTGGTTGGCGCGAATCGACGGCTCGAGGTCGACGAACACCTCGTTGCGTTCCGAGACGAAGACGCCGCGCAATTTCGTGTCTTTCGGGATCGTCGACACCAGCGGCGCGGGCGGCTCGGCGACGAGCTGCGCCTCGAGAATCGAGCGCGCCTGCGCGACCACGCCTTCGCCGAGCGCGACGTCGAGCTCAGCCGGCACGAGCCGCTGGCCGTCCTCGGAGGCGAAGAACAGCGTGGCCTTGATCCGCGGCACCGCCGGAGCGGTTGCCCCCGCCGACGGAGGCGGGGGGGGCGCGGCCGCCGAGTCGGGTGCGGCATCATCGGGCGCCGGACTGCGCAGCAACCGGCCGAGACCTGCCATCAGCATCCACGCCAGGAAGATGATGATGACGGCCGACCCCGCGACGAGGGCGACCTCGCGCGGCCGAAGCGACTTGAAGTTAGTGCTCAAGGAGCTCGCGGAACTTGATGAGCGCGTCGAGAAGGGCCTGGGCCACTTGATCCTGATAGCTGCCGGAGACCAGCTGCGTTTCCTGTTCGGCATTCGAGAGGTAACCAATTTCCACCAGCGCCGCCGGCATATTGGCGCCGACCAGCACGCGGAACGGCGCCTGTTGCACGGCCCGCGGGCTCATCGCCACCCGTCCGCGCAGCGCCTGTTCGACAAGTCCGGCGAGCGCCGACGACTGCTCGAGGTAACGGGCCTGCGCGGTCTCCCACAGGATGAGATCGATCGCGCGCGTGCCGCCCCCGAGGGCGGGCAGCGTGGCCTGGTTGTCTTCGGCGCGCTTGCGCGCTTCGGCGTCGGCGCGTTCGACCGTGAGGTAGTAAACTTCCGCGCCCTTCAGCGCCGGCCGCACCGCTGAATTGGCGTGGATGCTGAGAAACACGTCGGCCTTGTGGTTGTTGGCAAACGCAGAGCGGTCGTCGAGCGACATCGTGCGATCGTCTTCGCGGGTGAGAAACACCTTGAGCCCGAGGCGCGTCTCGATCAGCGTCCGCAGCCGCCGCGCGACCGAGAGCGTGATCTCTTTTTCGAGTGTGCCCTTTGCGCCCTGCGTGCCGAGCTCTTCACCACCGTGGCCCGGATCGAGGACCACCGTGCGAAGTCCGGTTGAGGGCGCCTGCGTGCCGACGGACGGCCGGGTGTCGATGGGCGGCGGGGCCGGCGCCGCCCCCGCCAGATCGCTCGTGGCCGGGAGCAGGTCGATCGTGACGCGTCCGGACCCGGCGTCGGGTTGCGAGGTCGTCACGCGGTGGCTGGCATAGCCCGGGCCCAGTAGCAGCGCGACACTGTTCGGCGTGTCGCCTGCCCCGATGCCGGTCAGGAAGGTCTGCGGCGGCAGCGTCGGGATGCTGAGCTCCAGCGCATCTGCTTCGAATTGCACGACGAGCCTGCCGGGCTGGGTGGTGACGCGGGCCTCGGTGTTCGGCGTGACCTCGAACGTCACCGCCACGTTGGTCGCGCCGGCGTCGACCCGCGCGACGACGCGCGGGACGCGCAGGTCGCCGACCACCAGCAGCCGCGAGGCGCGGTGCAGTTCGAGCCGCTGATCCAGCGCGAGCGCCAGGGCGCGCGGAATGAAATCGATCGGCACGAACCAGCGATTGTCGCGGCGCACCGCCGGCGCCGGCAGCGAGACGAGCCGGCCGCTCACCGACACGACGTTCTGGTCGGCCGTCACCACGACGGTCCGCGTGCGCGCCGTGATGGTGAGCCCGCCGGCCTGCCGATCCTCGCGCGACGAGGTGCCAAAGGTCGCGTTGAGGTCGTCGACGGCGACGTAGTCCTGGTTATTGATCGTCGTGATGGATAGGGGTTTGCGGCCTTCGCGAGACAGGACAGTCAGGCTCGGCGCCTGGGCCGACAGGAATAACGATGATGTTGCGCAGAGCGCCACGAAAGCGGCAAGAGCGGCGCGGCTGAGGCGGATGGTCAATATCTCATTCTATCGCTGACCGGCGGGCGCTTCT
>JANOZI010000394.1:0-2448 GCA_031429375.1 Acidobacteriota bacterium
ACGGCTGATGCGCATCCTGGCGCGCGTGCGCGAGCACCACCCCGATCTGACACTCACCATCGTCGGCACCTGGGACCGGCACGCCCGACAGTATTTCAACGACCTGACGGCGCTGGCCGCGTCGCTCGGCTCGTGGATCGAGTTCCGGCAGGACGTGAGTCGCAACGAGATGCGTCAGCTGATGGCGGCCCATCGCTACGGCATCCACGGCATGCGCGAAGAGCATTTCGGCATGGCGCCGGCCGAGCTCGTTCGCGCCGGACTGATCGTGTGGGTGCCGCGGGGCGGTGGACAGATGGAGATCGTCGGCGAAGAACCAGCGCTGATGTACGACACGGACGATGAAGCGGTTGACAAGATCCTGGCGGTAATGGGGAATACAGCGGAACAGGAACGCCTCCGGAACTTGCTCGCGCTACGAGGGCAATTGTTCTCGACGGATCGCTTCGTCACGGACGTGCGCGAAATCGTGGGCTCGTTTTCTTAACTCTGAACTCTGAACTGGCGCATGCGGGTACTTGTCGTCCAACGCTCTCTCCGTCCGCCGGGCGGCGGCAACGCCGTAGCGGCGTGGATGCTGCACGCGCTCGCCGAGCAGCATGAAGTTTCGAGCTTGACGGCCACGTCGTGGTCGCTGGAAGAAACCAACGCATTTTATGGCACCGCCATTCCAGGCGGCCGCGTGACACAACGGGTGATTCCGCCGCCGTTGTCGTGGCTGGCCCGCATGCCGGAACATCGCGGCAACCGGCTTCGCCTGTGTTCGGTCCTGCGATACGCGCGACCGCTGGCTGATCAGTTCGACCTGATGGTCACCGCCGACAACTACGGCGCGTTTGCCCGCCCGGGCATCCAGTACTTGCACTTCCCCGCCGCCTTGCAGCCGGCGCCGACCCGGCTGGCGCCGATCGTGAACCTGTACTTTGCGTTCTGCGATCGGCTGATTGGCATTCCCTGGGCAGCGGCCGCGGCCAACCTCACGCTCGCCAACTCGAGGTGGACGGCCGAAGGGCTGGCGCGTTTATATGCAGGTGGCGACAAACCTTTCTTGTCCGCCGAAGCGCAAGGAGCGAAGGTGGAAGGTTTGTCGACTGTTCTCTACCCGCCGGTAATCGATCCTGGCCACGGCGAGCCGTGGGAGCAGCGCGGCAACACCTTCCTCTGCATCGGCCGCTTTCACGGGTCGAAGCGGATCGAGATCGCGATGTCGATCGTCCGCCGGGTTCGGGCCGGCATCATTCCCGACGCGCGGTTACTGATCGTGGGGTCGGCGGTCGATCGCGAGTACTCGCAACGGTTGCGGGCGCTTGCTGGAAACGATCGCGACTGGATCGAGTTTCGTGAAGATCTTTCGCGCGCTGAGCTCAACGCCCTGATGGGCCGGTGCCGCTACGGCATTCAGGCGATGGAGCACGAGCACTTTGGAATGGCGTCGGCCGAGATGGCCCGGGCCGGCTGCATCGTCTTTCCGCACGCCAGCGGCGGCTCGGTCGAGGTGGTCGGCCACGACGAGCGATTGCTCTGGCAGGCCGAGGACGACGCGGTGGCGCGGATCGCGGCCGTGGCGCGCGACAGCGCGGTGCGTGATGAGATTCGCGCGCGGCTTCGCACCCATGCCGCGACGTTTTCGGCCGAGCGCTTCGTCGCTCAGTTCAACGATATTGTCGATGATTGGCAACGTCGCCACCACCAACGGCGGCGTCAGGTCAGCTGACGGAAGCCCTCGTCCTGGCTGCGCAGATCGTCGTAGCGGCCGATGGCGGCGACCCGCCCCTCGCGCAAGTAGATCAAGCGATCGCAGTCTTTCACCGTCGATAACCGATGCGCGATCGCGATGAGGGTTCGCGTGCCGCGCAGCGACGCGATCGCAGCCGTCACCTCGCGTTCGGTCTGGTTGTCGAGCGCGGCGGTGGCCTCGTCGAATACGATCACGGCCGGGTCGTGGTAGAGCGCGCGCGCAATCGCCACGCGCTGGCGCTGGCCGCCCGACAGCCGCACGCCGTCTTCACCGACGACCGTTTCAAGCTTGTTCGGCAGCGACGCCACGACCTCGTCCAGCCGCGCCAGGGCGACCGCGTTGGCAAGGCGGCTCTCGTCGATCGCGGCGTCGGCGATGCCAAAGGCGATGTTGCGGCGGAGTGAATCGTCCAGCAGGTAGACGTCCTGCGAGACGTAGCCGATCTGGCGCTGCCACGCGCGCTCGCGGCCGGCGAGCGGCGCGCCGTCAACCATCACGCGGCCCGACGTCGGGGGCAGGAGGCCGAGCAGCACGTCGACGAGCGTGCTCTTGCCGGCGCCGGTGGGCCCGACGATGCCGATCGACTCGCCGCGGCGGATGGCGAGGCTGACACGGTCGAGCGCGAGCGGCGCGCCGTCTTCGTAGCGGAACGACACCTCTTCGCACGCCAGCGTGTCGCGCATCATCGGCGGCTGGTGCTCGAACGGCCG
>JANOZI010000395.1:0-6386 GCA_031429375.1 Acidobacteriota bacterium
ATATCGCGTTGCGCGCCGACGACTCGATGAATACGGGGATGGCGACTGCGGCCATGACGCCGCCCATAGCCAGGACGATCATCAACTCGATCAACGTAAAACCCCGATTGGAGCGCATGCCCATGAGATAGCAAGAGACAGACCAGAGGCTAACGGCCCGCCTAAGTGATTGAGGAGAACCGCCTTGACCCGTACTCACGTGATCAGCGGAGGGACCATTTGTTCCGGGACGGAACATCGGCTTACGAAATGGTAATGGCGAATATGACTCTAAAGGATCATAGGCCTCAGACCCATCGAGACTGCGCGCCCACATATAATAGTCGGTTCGCATGCGGCCCATCGGCGCTCTTGTCTTCGTTTGTCTTTTTCTGCCAACGGCGGTGTTTGCCCGTCAGGGTGAAGCTGGCTCCTCTGCGACCGTCCGCGATGAGGAAGGACGCGCCGTTGTGCGCGCAGTTGGCTTGCCGGCGCCCCTTCAATTCGACGGACGGCTCGACGAACCGTTCTATCGGGACACGAAGCCCTTCGGCGATTTCATCCAGCAGGAGCCGCACAGTGGCGAGCCCGCCACCGACAAGACCGAAGCGTGGTTGTTCTTCGACGACCGGAACATCTACGTCGGGGTGAGGCTGTGGGAGACGGACTCGACCCGGCGCGTAATGAGCGACATGCGCCGCGATTCGTTCAATCTGTACAACAACGATCACATCGCGGTGATCTTCGACACCTTCAACGACGGCCGGAACGGCTTTGGCTTTTCGTCCAACGCGCAAGGCGGAATGTTCGACTGGCAGGCCACCAACGAGCAGCCCAGCCCGAACTGGAACGGACTGTGGGAAGCACGCACCGCTGAATTCGAGGGGGGGTGGAGTGTGGAGTTCCGCATTCCGTTCAGGTCGATCCGCTTTCAGGAGGGCGGCGATGTCTGGGGCATCAACTTCCGCCGCATGGTTCGCTGGAAGAACGAGGTGTCCTATCTTTCCCCCGTGCCGGTGTCGTGGGGCCGGCGCGGCTTGAACAAGCTCTCATCCGCGGGCCCTCTTGTGGACGTGCAGGTGCCCGAGAAGCTGACCAACATCGATGTCAAGCCCTATGCCCTGGGGTCGACGACGACCAATATGCGATCGACTCCGGCTCTCCATAATCACGGGACTGGGGCATTCGGTGTGGATGCGAAGTGGGGCATCACGCAGTCGATCGTCACCGACTTCACTTACAACACCGACTTTGCCCAGGTCGAAGACGACGAAGCGCAAGTGAACCTAACCCGGTTCAGCGTGCTCTTTCCCGAGAAGCGCGACTTCTTCCTCGAGGGCCAGGACGTCTTCAACTTCGCCGGCGCGACCATGGGTGGCGGGGGCGGGGGCGGCGGCCCGCAGGCCATTCAGGGCGGCGGCGGTGGTGGTGGTGGCGGCAGTAACGTAACGCCGATCGTGTTCTTCAGCAGGCGGATTGGACTGCAGAACGGTGTCGCCGTACCGATACTCGGCGGCGCGCGGTTGATCGGCCGGGGCGGCGGCTATCAGGTCGGCGCGCTGCACATGCGCAGCGACGAAGACGCCGCCGCGAGCGCCCGCGCCACCGACTTTTCCGTGCTCCGAATCAACCGCGACATTCTGAGCCGGAGCCGCGTCGGCCTGATCGCCACGCGGCGTGGCCCTCGTCTGAACGGCGGCGGTGAGAACTATGCGTACGGCGTCGACACGCAGGTCAACCCACGCACCGAATTACAGCTCAACGGATACTGGGCTGCGACGGCAGATGCCTTGGGCGCTACCGGCGCGGCGCAGCAGAGCTACCGGGCGCAGTTGAACTGGAATGCCGACAAGACCGGTTTGCAGCTCGACCACCTGTTCGTCGGCAAAGACTTCAATCCCGAGATCGGCTTCCTCCGGCGATCGGCGTTTCGCCGGACTTTCGGCAGCACGCGATACAGCCCGCGGCCCGCATCGTGGAAGCGTGTCCGGAAAATCTACTACGAGGCCAGCCTCGACTACCTCGAGGATCCAGGCGGACACCCGGAGTCGCGCGAAACGCAGGGCGCCTTCCGGATGGAGATGAACAGCAGCGATCAACTGGCATTCGAGTACTCGCGGCAGTTCGAATCACTCGGCACCACGTTCGCGGTCACACCTGGTGTCGCCGTTCCGGCCGGCGCGTATGACTTTTCGCAAGGCAAGTTCCTGTTCACGACGTCGGCGCAGCGTCCGGTCTCGGGCACGATGATCCTGACGCGCGGCGGCTTTTACGGCGGCACGCTCAACGAAGTCACCTGGCGGGGGCGGGTCGAGCTCGGGCCCCAGTTTCAGGTGGAGCCGACGCTGTCGTTGAACCATTTCAAGACGCCGTGGGGTAACGGCGACTCCAACATCATCAGCTCGCGATTTACCTATACGTTGACGCCGCGGATGTTTGCGTCGGCACTGGTGCAGTACCAGTCGGCGACGGATTCGATCAGCACGAATGCGCGGTTCCGCTGGGAGTATCAGCCCGGCAGCGAGCTGTTCGTCGTCTACAGCGACGGCAGGAACACGATCGGACCCGGCTTCCCTTTGCTCGACAACAGGAGCCTGGTCGTGAAGGTGACGAAGCTGTTCAGGTTCTGAGCGCGCCTGACAGGCGGGTCTAACCACCTTCGCCAAGGTCCGCCGTAGCTTTAGCGGAGGCGGAAGACCCGCCTCTACTCCTCGAGCATGGACGGGTACTTGTAGTCGGCCGGCGGTGCCAGGTTCTCTTTCACCGTTCTCGCGCTGACCCAGCGCACGAGGTTCATCTTCGATCCGGCCTTGTCGTTGGTGCCCGATGCCCGGGCGCCACCGAACGGTTGTGCGCCGACGACGGCGCCGGTCGGCTTGTCGTTGATATAGAAATTGCCCGCCGCGTTTCGCAGCGCAGACGACGCTTCACGAATGGCGGCGCGGTCGCGCGCGAAGACCGCCCCGGTCAACGCGTACGGCGATGTCTCGTCCACGATCTTCAGCGTCTCGGCCCACCTGGCATCGTCGTAGACATACACGGTGAGCACCGGGCCGAAAATCTCCTCGCACATCAATCGGTACGACGGGTCGCTCGATTCGACCAGCGTCGGCTCGATGAAATACCCCTCGTCACCCTTGCAGCCGCCACCGTGCAGGACCCTGGCATTCTTCTTCGCATCGTCGATGTAACCGCCGATCTTGTCGAATGCCTTCTTGTCGATGACGGCGCCCATGAAAGTCCGGAAGTCGCTGACGTCGCCCATCTTGATGTCTTTCATCATCGCGATCATGCGGTCGCGGATGTCGGCCCAGCGCGACTTCGGGACATACAGGCGGCTTGCCGCCGAACATTTCTGCCCTTGAAACTCGAATGCACCCCTCACGGCCCCGACGGCGACCTCCTGGGGATCGGCCGAGGCATGCACGACGATGAAGTCCTTGCCGCCGGTTTCGCCGACCAGCCGCGGGTAGCCGCGATACTTGCCGAGGTTCTGGCCGATTCGCTGCCACATGCCGTTGAAGACGGCGGTGCTGCCGGTGAAATGCACGCCCGCCAGTTCCGGGTGATCGATCAGGACGTTGGAGATCTGAACCGCGTCGCCGGGAACGAAATTGATCACGCCGGGCGGGAGGCCGGCGGATTCGAGCAGCTTCATCACGTAGTAGGCGCTGAGCATGGCGCTGCTGGCCGGCTTCCAGATCACGGCGTTGCCCATCAGCGCGGGTGCGCCGGCGAGGTTGCCGCCAATCGCCGTGAAGTTGAACGGCGAGACCGCGTAGACGAACCCTTCGAGCGGCCGGTAGTCCATCTGGTTCCAGACCGCGTGCGTGCTGTCGGGCTGCTCCGACAGCAGGTCCTCTGCAAACGCGACGTTGAACCGCCAGAAGTCGACGAGCTCCGAAGCGGCGTCGATCTCAGCTTGATAGGCGGTCTTCGACTGGCCGAGCATCGTGGCGGCGACGATGGTCGAGCGCCAGGAGGTCGTGAGCAACTCGGCGGCCTTTAGAAACACCGCGGCGCGATCCTCGAAGCTCCAGCTCGACCATTCGCGGCGAGCGTCGATCGCCGCGTCAACGGCCTGGCGAACCTGATCGGGACTGGCTTTATGAAAATGCCCGAGCACGTGAGCGTGCCTGTGCGGCATCACGACGCGTTCGGTCGCGCCGGTCTTGATCTCTTTGCCGCCGATCACGACCGGAATTTCGACGGTCTCCGCTGCCATTTGCGCCAGGCGGGCCTTCAACTCCGCGCGCGCCGGCGTGCCCGGCGCGTAGGTCAGGTTTGGATCGTTTTCAGGGTGCGGGACTTTGCGGCGGCCGGCAAATGCGTCAGACATGAACGACCATTCTATGCCTTCTGCCTTGTGGCCGCCTTCGCAGCTTCGCTGCTTCGGCGCGCCATCTCGCCGTAGCTCGCGAGCGTTGTTCCGCGAGCGTAGGCGGATGCCTTCTGCCGTACAATTCGCCCGTGGTCCTGCCCTGGCGCCTCGGGCCGTTTCTGTTGGTGCTGATCCTGGCGCCGGGACCCGCCTTTTCGCAAAATTCGAGCGCCTCGACCGGACTGGTCTATGGCGGCGACCGCGAGTTTCCTCCCTACGAGTACCTCGACGAGAACGGCGATGCGCAGGGTTTCAACATCCACCTTGTGCGGGCGCTCGCGCGCGAAGCCGGAATCGCGATCGAGATTCGGCTGGGGCCGCGCGAAGAACGCATGTCGGACTTCGAGCAGGGCAAGACGGATGTGATGTTCCTGTCGTACACCGACGAGCGTGCCAAACGCTACCAGTTGCTGGATCAGACGTGGACGCTGTCGCAGGTCGTGATGATGCGCCGCGGCCTGGCGCGGTACCCGGAAGGCCTCGACGATCTGTGGGGGTTCCGGATTGCCGTCGACGCCAACTCGATCAACCACCTCCTGCTGGGGTCGCTGCCGGAAGCGCGGCGGCCGGCGCTCACGGTCGTGCCGACGCGGGCCGAGGCCATCCGCGCGTTCGAGCGCGGGCAGGTTGAGGGCGTCGCGGGCAATCACCTGACCATGCGCTTTCTGATGGGACAGCTGGCGGCGGATGCCGTCGAGGTCCCCCTGATTTCGCGGCCGTACCACATGGCCGTGCTGCCGGGACGCGAGAACGTCGTGGCGCCGCTCCGGGCGGCGCTCGATCGTCTCAAGGCCACCGGCGAGTTCGATCGGCTGGTCGAGCAGTACTTGACCAGTCCGGTCCGCCGCTCATGGATCGAGCGCTATGCGGCGGCGCTCAGCATCGCCGGCGGATTCATCCTGCTGCTGTTCGTTGGCGGCACGGCGTGGAACCGGTCGCTGCAGCGGCAGGTCCGGGCCCGCACCAAGACGGTGGAGCGTACCGAGCGGCGCTACCGCGACCTGGTCGAGAACGCCAACGACATGATCTACCGGACCGATCCGTTCGGCCGGTTCACGTTCGTCAACCCGGTGGCGACCCGCATCCTGGGGTACGAGGAGGGCGAGCTGCTGGCGATGAAGTACTTCGAGCTGATGCGGCCCGACTGGGTGCCGCGCGCGATGGCGTTCTACGAGCAGTCGGCCAAGTCGCGGGAGTCGACCTACCTCGAATTTCCGATCCGCAAGAAAGACGGCAGCGAAATCTGGGTCGGCCAGCAGGTGCGTCCGATTGTCACCGGCGGGCGAATCGAAGGTTTCCAGGGCATGGCGCGCGACATCACCGAGCGCGTCAGCGCCCAGGCGGAGCTGCGGGCGGAGCGCGACTTCGTGTCGGCGATCCTCGAAACCGCGCCGAGCCTGGTGATGGTGCTCGACTCGCAAGGCCGCGTGGTGCGCTTCAACCGGGCCTGCGAAGCGCTCTCAGGCACGACGCTGGAACTGGTGCAGGGCCGTCCGATCTGGGAGCTGCCGTTCCTGCTCGAGGAAGACCGCCCTGATGTTCGAGAAGCCATCCCGCGACTGCTGGAGTCCAGCGTGCCGGTGTCTTTCGATCGCACGTGGGCCGGCGCCGAGGGCGGACGCCGCGTGATCGAGTGGACGGTGATGTCGCTGCGCGATCCGGTCGGCGACACCCGGTTCCTGGTGGGGATTGGGTCGGATGTGACGCTGGCGCGCGAGCTCGAGCGCCTCAAGTCGCAGTTCGTGTCGATGGTCAGCCACGAGCTGCGCACGCCGCTGACGTCGATCCGCGCGTCGATGCAGCTGCTGATCGCCGAAGCGATGACCGGCAACGAGGATGCCGATCAGCTCGTCCGCGTGGCGCTCTCGAACGCCGATCGCCTGATCCGGATCGTCAACGACATCCTCGACATGTCGAAGATCGAAGCCGGCGAGATGATGGTGTCGCCGCGGGCGACGAACCTGGGGCCGGTCGTGGACGATTCGGTGATGTCGGTCGAAGCGGTGGCGCGCGATGCCGGCATCAG
>JANOZI010000396.1:0-2295 GCA_031429375.1 Acidobacteriota bacterium
TCTTCCCGCTTGATCGCCGCGTCCACCGTGCGCGGCGTTCGGCGCCGCGTCGGCAACACCATCAGATCGATCCCGGCGAACGCATCGTCGACCGTGCGCCGCAACAGTTCGAGTCTCCACCGCCCTCGCACGTAGGCAGCCGCCTTCGCGTCGCCGCCGCTACTCAGCGACCGGCGCGTCGGCAGCATGTAGCGGCCGGGCGACGCGGCAAACAGATCCTGGTGATAGGCGTAAGTCTCGCCGTCGAGCGTGATGCCGGCCGTCGAGGGCAGCGCGGCATCCTTCACGCCGGCGGTCAATTTCCGCAACACCGCGATGGCGTCCTCGACGACTCGTGCGACGTCCGCGTCGAGCAGATCGAAGAAGGGGGCACGCGGTACGCCGAGCCGGTAACCCGCGACAGGTTTCGCGAGCGCCGCGACATAGTCCTCGGCCGGATGTTCGACGCTCGCGATGTCCAGGCGGTCGTAGCCGGCGAGCGCATTGAGCAGGATCGCAGCGTCTTCGACGGTCCGCGTCATCGGTCCACAGTGATCCAGCGACACGGTCAGCGGAATGATCCCGCGGATCGACACCAGGCCATAGGTGGCCTTCAGACCGACGGTCCCGCAGTAGGACGCCGGCGTCCGGATCGAGCCACCCGTATCGGTCCCGAGCGCGCCGTAACAGAGATCGGTCGCCACGGCCGCGGCCGATCCGCCAGACGATCCGCCGGGGTTGCGATCGAGCGCCCATGGATTCCTGACCGGCCCGTAGTAGCTCGTCGCCGACGTGCCGCCCATCGCGAACTCGTGCAGGTTGGCCTTGCCGATCACGATGGCGCCGGCCGCTCTTAACCGGCGGGCCACTTCAGCGTCCTCGGTCGGTACGCGGTCATCGAACACGGCGCTGCCAGCAGTGGTGCGAATGCCGGCGGTATCGATATTGTCCTTGAGGGCGATGGGGATGCCGTGAAGCGGGCCGCGCAGCTTACCGGCGCGCTGCTCAGCGGCGAGCGTCTGTGCTTCCGCAAGCGCGCCTTCGCGCAGCACCGAGATGAACGCATTGACTTTCGGATTGTAGACATCGATCCGCGCCAGGCATGCGTTCACGAGATCCACCGGACTCACGGCCCGAGTCTTAATTCGCGCGGCCGCCTCCGCCAGGGTCAGGCCCGCCAGGCCCGCAGCGGGCACCATGGCAGATACAGGCAACGCCGGCGCCTGCGCGCCCGCGGCCAGCCTGACGCGCGCGACTGCAGCGCCCCCGATCACCGACATTCCAAACTCTCGTCGAGAGACAGGTTTCATAGCGGGCACCATACACCCGCGACCGTAAAAGGCCAAGGACGCGCGCGACATGGTACGGCATTGTCAAGACGCGTGTGAGACAGCACACTAGTCGAGGTGAGTGCGTCCGCCCCCAAAAAGACCCGTCTGGATTCGCTGCTGGTGCAGCGCGGGCTGGTGGAATCGCGCGAGAAGGCGCGCGCGCTGATTCTCGCGGGACAGGTCGACGTCGGCGGTCATGGCGCGGAGAAGGCCGGCACGCTGGTGCCGATCGACGCCGAGGTCAGGGTGAGCGGCCCCGATCACCCGTGGGTCAGCCGCGGCGGCGTCAAGCTGGCCTTCGCGCTCGACGCGTTTCACATCGACGCGGCGGATGCGATCGTGCTCGACGTGGGCGCATCCACCGGCGGCTTTACCGACGTGTGGCTGCAACGCGGAGCGCGTCATGTGATCGCGCTCGACGTCGGGCACGGCCAGTTGCACTGGAAGATCCGCAGCGATCCGCGCGTCACGGTGATTGAACACGTCAACGCCCGTCACCTCCAGCCCGGCGATCTGCCCGACGCGGGCGCGCCGATCACGCGCGTCAGCATCGACGTGTCGTTCATCTCGCTCCGCCACATCTTCCCGGTACTGCCCGCGCTGGTGGCGCCCGGCAGCGACATCGTCGCGCTCGTGAAGCCCCAGTTCGAAGCCGGCCGCGCCGACGTCGGCAAGGGCGGCCTGGTGAAGGACGCCGCGGTGCACGCGCGCGTCGTCCGCGACGTCGAGACCGCAGCCGCTGAAGTAGGATTGGGACGCCTCGGCCTGGTGGACTCGCCCATCACCGGCGCACACGGGAACCAGGAATTCCTGCTGCACCTCAGAGTGCAGAGTTAAGAGTGCAGAGTTAAGAATGCGGATCGGAATTGCGGTCAAGCCGGGGCTGGTCGACGCCGCCGAAACACTGGCAGGCATCGAGCAGTGGCTGGCCACGCACCAGGTGGACTCCTCGTGGGAGCCGGGGGCGATCGCGCTGCTGCCGCCA
>JANOZI010000397.1:0-4198 GCA_031429375.1 Acidobacteriota bacterium
AACCCGGCGCGATGAAATAAACCAGACCTGCGTGGCGAATAGGGCGACCCACGATGTCATCAGCAGGCCGTGCGCATGCACCACCATCGACGCCAGCGGCGGTACGTCGAACAGGCGCATCAGGTAATACGTCCGCCCGAATCCAGCGAGCACAATTAACGGGAAAACAATTGCGGCCGCCAGGAACAGCCGGCGATCGAACAGACGCGTACCCTCGGCTTGGCTCATGGACACTCCGTTGTTGAACGGGTTACAGCCGTGCGGCGCCTAGCGCATGATCAGCGAGTCTTCGTCGGGCACGTCGGCCAGCTGCACTCGCAAATTGCCGGCGTTGGTCGCGTAGAGGTACGCGGTCGACGGGGCAATCGTTCCCGCGCGCACCAGCTTCTCGAGCTCGCCGTCGAAGTACTGCATGCCATCGAGCCCGCCGTCGCGCATCGCGTCGAGCAGCGAGCGGCCTTCCTTCTCGCCGTTCTCGATGTACTCGCGCGTCCGCATGGTGGCCTTCAGCATCTCGATGATCGCCATGCGGCCGCCGCCCTTTTTCGGGATCAGCCGCTGCGAAATGAAATAGCGGAACGACGCCGCCAGCCGCGCGCGCACCGCCTGTTGATCGGCCACCTCGAAGGTGCCGACGATGCGCTCGACGGTCTTGGAGGCGTCGATGGTGTGCAGCGTCGAGAACACGAGGTGGCCGGTTTCCGCGGCGGTCAGCGCGATTTCGATGGTCTCGCGGTCGCGCATCTCGCCGACGAGGATGACCTTCGGCGCCTGCCGCAGCGCCGAACGCAGCGCCGCCGCGAACGTCGGCGTGTCGGTGTGCAGCTCGCGCTGGTGCACCGTGCCCATCTTGTGGACGTGCAGGAACTCGATCGGGTCCTCGATGGTGAGGATGTGCTCGGCGCGGCTCGAGTTGATCAAGTCGATGATCGCGGCCAGCGTGGACGACTTGCCCGATCCGGTCGGGCCGGTGACCAGCACGATGCCGTTCTTGAGCGTGGCGGTGTCGGCAATCGCCGGCGGCAGGTTCAGTTCCTGGATGCTCGGGATCTTCGACGCAATCAGGCGCATCACGACGGCGAAGGTATTCTTCTGCTTGAAGACGTTGACGCGGAACCGGCACCGTTCGGGCAGCGCGTAAGACAGATCGGTCGCGCCCTGATCCTTCAATGTCCGCAACACCTGCTCATTGCCGTTGATCAAGTCGCAGGCGAGGCCCGCGGTGTCTTGCGGCCGCAGCACGGGAAGCTGGGCGATCGACACCGGCACCAGGTCGCCGTGCCGCTCGACCTGCGGCGGGCGCCCGGGCGAAAACACCAGATCGCTGATGCCGTCGCCCGAGTTGATCATCTCCTGGATGAGGGCCGGCGTCGCCATCGCGCGGGTCTTGTCGGTGCCAAACAGTACGTCGTTCAGATCGGTGGATGGAGTCGTCATGGTCGGAGGGTTAGTTTATAGCCGCCGGCAACAGTCTGTCGCCGGGCACCGGTTTTCCTGCGAATATCCGGCGTCTTTCCACAGTATGCACGGCCCTGGAACTTTTCAAACAGTAATACTGTATTATCTCAGTAGTACAGTTCGACATGCTGTTTCGACCAAATCCGTCATCAGGTGTTCCCATCTACCTCCAGTTGATGGAGCAGGTGAAACACAGCATCGAAACGGGCGCATTGCGCCCGGGCGAGCAACTGCCCGGCATTCGCCCCCTCGCGGAGGAGCTCGTGATTAACCCGAACACCGTGGCCAAGGCGTATCGCGAGCTCGAGCACGAAGGAGTCATCGAGCTGCGCCAGGGCGCCGGTGCGTTCGTGTCGGCGGGCGCGCGCGCCAGGAAGTCGACCGACCGGCTGCGGGCGGGGCAGGCCGAAGTGTCGGCCGCGGTCGGACGGCTGCGCGCGCGCGGGGTGACAGACGACGAGATTCGGCGGATGTTCGAGGCCGAGCTCTCGGGCTTGCGCAAGACAGGAGGACGCGATGAGTGATGCGTTCATCATCGAGACGGCCGATCTGAAGAAGAACTACGACGGCGTCGAAGCGTTGCGCGGCCTGACCGTCCAGGTGCACACCGGCTCCATCTGTGGATTCCTGGGTACAAACGGCGCGGGCAAGACGACGACGATCAAGATCCTGCTCGGCCTGGCCAGGGCGACCAGCGGCACGGCGCAGGTCTTCGGGCTCGACGTCGCAGATCCGTCAGCCAGCATCGCGATCCGCCGGCGGACCGCGTTCGTCAGCGACGAAAAGGATCTCTACGACTACATGACCGTGGGCGAAATGATCCGTTTCACGGCGTCGTTCTACCCGAAATGGCGCGCCGACATGGCGGAGCAACAACTCCGCCGCTTTGACCTGCGCCGCGAGCGGCCGATCAAGGGGCTGTCGCGCGGCATGCGCACCAAGCTGTCGTTGCTGCTCGCGTTATGCCGCGGTGCCGAGCTGCTGATTCTCGATGAGCCGACCTCGGGCCTCGATCCCGTCGTCACCGAAGAAGTGCTGCAAGCGCTCGTCTCCGGCGTGGCCGGCGAAGCGATGACCGTGTTCTTCTCGTCGCACCAGATTGCGGAGGTCGATCAAATCGCCGATCACGTCGCCATCATCGATCGCGGCCGGCTGGCGATTTCGGGAGCCCTCGACGACTTGCGCCAGAACTACCGGCGAATCCAACTGGTCTTCGAAGGCGATGCGCCGAAGGTCAGGTTTCACGCCGCCGGCGTCCGGCGCATGCAGCGCAAGGGCCGCGTCCTCACCATTCTCTCCAGTGGCGGAACCGAGCAGGTGCTCGAGGAGGCCCGGGGCTACCGTCCGGTCTCGGTCGATGTCGTCCCCGTCACGCTGAAAGACATCTTTCTCGAAACCGTTGCCGCGGAGGACTGACATGCTCTGGTACAAATCGTGGCTCGAAACGCGGTGGCGCTTTCTGATCGGCCTGGCGCTGCTGACCCTCATGGCGTGCGGCGCCGTGTTCGGTTACCCGGCGGTGCAGGAGCTCATGCCGATGGCTGCGCAGTCGGAAGCCAAGGGCCCGCTCGGACAACTCATCAAGGAAGCGTTTGAGATCCAGCGCGATTACCGCGGTTATGTTTGGTACCAATGGGTCCGGCAGAACCTGACCCAGACGTGGATGCTGTTTGCGGCGATACTCGGAAGCGGAGGACTGCTCGCGCACGCGTCCGGAGGAGCGCCGCTCTTCACGCTCGCGCTGCCGGTCTCGCGCCAGCAGGTGTTATGGGTCCGCGCCGGAACTGCGCTCGCGGAGCTGTTCGTGCTCGCGACCGTGCCCTACCTGATCATTCCCATCCTGTCGCCGGCGATCGCTCAGTATTACAGCCTGCGCGATGTCGCCGTCCACGCGATGTGCGTCTTCGTCGCCGGCTCGATCTTCTTCAGCGTCGCGTTGTTGCTGTCGACGATGTTCAGCGATCTGTGGCGGCCGTTATTGATCACGTGCGCCCTCGGCGTGATGTTGATGCTTGTCGAGCGGATGCCCGGGGAGTTCTACGGCATCTACGGAATCATGAGCGCCGAGTCGTATCTTCGGAGCGGCGTGGTGCCGTGGGCCGGTCTTCTGACCAGCGCCGCAGTTTCGGCGGGGATCATGTACGGCGCCGCGACCAACTTCGCCCGGCAGGATTTCTAACGTGTAGCGCGGATCCGCCTGAGGTCGGCGAGACCGCGAATGTCCAACGTGTAGAAAGGGCTGGAGGTGCTCCAGCCCTTTCCAGGGTTACATCGCGGTTAGGGGCACTTCGCCGCAACCATCGCGATCGCCGACAGGCTCATGTAGTGATCGGCCGCCGGCGGCTTGGGCTTGTGAGTCTCGGCTTCCTTGGCGGGCACGTTCACGCCGGTGATGTCGATTTTGTGCCCGACGTGCCCGGCCAGGGGTGCCTTTGACGAGACGATGCCGATCGTCTTCGGGCCCTTCTCTGCGGTGCTGGTCACGACGAACGTATTCGCCGTGGCGCCCTTCGCCAGGCAACCCGTCATCGTGTGTTCCTTCGGCGCCGGCTTGTCCTGCGCACTGACCACGACCGACAGCGCCAACGCGGCCGCCGCGATCGCTCCACTTGTCATCCACTTGTTCATAGGGCCTCCTACAGCCAGGGTTTGTCCTGAAAGACTATAGTTGCTGCGGGCCCGGCACACAAATTCTCAGGGCTCCAGCTCCCGGACCGGCCGGATTTCGATGCTGCCCTCG
>JANOZI010000398.1:0-2726 GCA_031429375.1 Acidobacteriota bacterium
AGCTTGATCTTCTCGTTGACCTGCGTCTGGTTGATGCCCGGCAGCTGGTATTCGATCGGGTCTTCGATGGTGATGACGTTGGTGCGCTCCGACTGCACCGACATCAGCGACGAGCAGAGCGTGGTGGTCTTGCCGCTGCCGGTGGGCCCGACGACGAGGATCATGCCGTGCTGGAACTTGAGGAAGCTGCGCAGATCGTTCAGCGCGGCGGCCGAGAACCCGAGCTCCTCGAGCGGCGGGACGCCGCGGTTCTGATCGAGGACGCGGAGCACCATCTTCTCGCCGTGCAGCGTGCGCAGGGTCGAGGCGCGGAAGTCGACCTCACGGCCGTCGTCGGTGGTGATGCGGACGCGGCCGTCCTGGGGCAGCCGCTTTTCCGCGATGTCCATGCCCGCCATGATCTTGAGGCGCGCGATCAGTCCCTCGTGGACCCACTTGGGCAGGTCCATCACTTCCTTCAGCAGGCCGTCGAGGCGGTGGCGGATGAGGACGCCTTTTTCCATCGGCTCGACGTGCACATCGCTCGCCGCCGCCTTGATCGCGCTCTTCACGACCAGGTCTACGAGATCGATGATCGGCGCGGCCTCGCTGCGTTCCTTGAGGCCGGCGATTGGCTCGTAGCCTTCTTCCTCGCCGCGCTTCATCAGACCGGAATCGCCGCCCATCGCCGCTTCTCGAACGGACACGCGCGGCGCGGGCACTTGAGGGCCCGGCCCGGTGGTGCGCATCAAAGTCTTGTCGGGATAGCCCGTCGCGATTGCTTCGAGAATGTCGGCGCGCGTGGCGACCACCTGCTTGATGCGGTACCCGGTCTGGAATTCGAGGTCCTGCACGAGGCTGAAGAGCAGCGGATCCGCCATCGCGACGGTCAGCAGGTTCTTGTCGAGGCGAATGGCGATGCACGAGCGCTTGAGCGCGACGTCCTTGGCGATCAGCGTGACGACGTTCGTGTCGGGAGGGTTCTCTGCGAGGTTGAGGTACGGGAAGCCGAGCTGATAGGCCAGGGCCTTTGCGATCTGGCGTTCCGTGGCGAGGTTGAGGCGGACGAGTACCGCACCCAGGCGTTCGCCCGTGCGTTTGTGTTCCAAGAGCGCCGTTTGTAAATCGTCTTCGGTGATGAGCCCGGCCTGGATCAGGCACTCACCCAGCTTTTTACGCATCCATCTCTACCGCGCGCCAGCTTTAAAGGCCAAGAGAACAATCATAGGTATGGTCAAAATCCCAAATCAACCCTGTACGTGAGAAATTGCACAGCGAAAGTATGTGCAGCGGCGCGCACCCCTCGCGGTGCGTGCACCCTAAGTCTTTCGGTCGGTAGGGGTTGCCGCCATAGGCCGAAAGGTGGACACTGTGGTTGAGCATGCCGTTGGACGCTGAGGGCGAAGCCACGAAACGGGAGCCGGCAGCCGACCTCGACCTGAGGCGGCATGTGGCGCACCGCCTGAAGGATCGGGCCGAGCTGGTCGTCGCCGATACCGTCGCAACCCTCCCCCTGACCAGCGGCTCGCGACGGCTCGATGCCGACTACTGCGTGCGCCTCGGCAAGGCAATGGTCGAACTGCTGGGCAACGCGATTCTCGACGACGGCATCGACTCGCGCGCGGCCGGCATGAGCGAGTTTGCCACGATCATCGCCGAGCGTGAGCTGCTGCCCAACCACGTGTTCATGTTTGTCCACATCGCGATGGACACGGCGATCGACGAGGTGTCGCGAGACCGGCGGGTCGGGACCGATACCGAGCCCTGGCCGCAAGCGGCGCAAATCGTCCGCCGCGCCGCGTTCGACCTGCTGGCGGCGTGGACCACCCGCTGCCTGGACATGCCGGAGCGGTTTTCGATCGAGGACGCGCTGACGACGCTGCACACGCGGCCCCTGCTCGATGCGGTGCTGCTGAAGGAGTGCCATCGCGCCGAGCGCTTCGAGCACTGGGTGTCGATGATGCTGATCGACATCGACAACTTCTCGGAGCTCAACCGCGTGCACGGCTACGGCGTGGGCGATCGAATCCTGGAGCGGATGGGCATCCTGCTGCGGACCTACTTCCGCGAGCACGACTGGGTGGTGCGCTACTCCGACGACACGATCGCCGTCCTGCTGCCGGAAACGACGCCCGCCGATGTGGCGACGCTCGCCGAACGAACCAGGGCGATGATCGAGGACCGCCTGACGTTCCGCGATTACCGGACCGATCAGCGGGCCATCGTGACCGTCAGCGTCGCCGCGACCAGCGCCCGCGCGCTCCAGGGCGAGCCGATCGATCACGAGCTCTTCCTGGCGCAAACGGAAACGGCGGTCCACCGCGCCAAGGCCGCCGGCGGCAACTGCGTGGAGCACGTCTACATGCTGCCGCGCCTGATTTCGATCGAAGACGCCGTCAGCCAGCTCGGCACCACGCTCGAGGGCATCGAGTCCCTCGTGTCAGAGGGCAAGCTGGATCCCGTGAAGGCGGGCCGCCACGTCCGGCTCGAGCGCGCCGCGGTCGATGCGCTTGCGAAAGATCGATTGGCCGAGTGACGTCGGGGATGCTGGAAGCGACGACCGCCATCATTCGCGACGGCGAAGAGCCGGTGTTGTTCGAGCTCTTCAGTGCCGTGCGCTCCGAAGAGCTCGGCATGGCGGGTTGGGATGCCCAGCTGCGTGATCAGATACTCCAAATGCAGTTCACCGCCCAACGGCGCAGCTACCACGAGCAGTATCCCGGCATGGTCGAACGCTTCATCCTGCG
>JANOZI010000399.1:0-13848 GCA_031429375.1 Acidobacteriota bacterium
GATCAGGTAGCGCGGAACTTTAGTTCCGCGATTTCTATTCGAAACGCAGAGCCTCAACAGGGTCGGCGTCGGCCGCGCGGCGGGCGGGGATGCAGCACGCCACCGCCGAGACCAGCAGCATCAGCAGGGCGGCGCCGCCAATCGCCAGCGGATCGGTCGGCGCCACGCTGAACAGGAAGCTTTCCAGCACGCGCGACGCGCCGATCACCCCGACCAGCCCCATCGCCACGCCGGCGGCGGCAACGCCGAGGCCGCGCACAACCACCAGCCGCAGGATGTCGAGCCACGCGGCGCCGAGCGCCATGCGCACCCCGATTTCACGGCGGTACTGGGCGGCAATCGTGCTGAGCACGCCGTAGAGGCCGGCGGCCGCGAGCAGCAGCGCGAGCGCGGCAAATCCGGTCAAGACGATCAGGGCGAACCGCCGGGTGGTGAGGCCGCGACACGGATCACAAAACTGTTAAAACCCGGGCCTGATATCCCGCAGTCTGCCTCCAGGGAGACGGAAGTCGGTGCCGACGGATCACCACCGCGCGGTTCCCGCACCGTACCCCGGAATATGGTCGCGACCTTCAGATCGGGTCGCCGGCCGGCGTGGCTCGGGACTTGCGAATAGGCGGGTGGGCGGCAGTCGCCCGCAATCTGGCCTGGCGGACGGGCCGTTCACAACGCTTGGAAGGGGAAACGATGACTCTCGAGATTCTGTCTGCACTGAGCCTGGGCGCGCTGGTCGGAGCGGCGGTCGGGGTCTGGCGGACCTGGGCCTTCGCCCGCAAGCTGGTCCACATGGGCATCAACCTCGATCAGTGGTCGGACTATTGTGAAGCGACGATGCAGGCGCGCGGCGTGCCACGCGTGAAGCGGGACAACGTCATGGCGTTGCGGCGCGACGTCACCGACGATGTCGCGGTGGAACGACATCAGGACCGCGGCGAAGTGTTGGCGGCCGTGGCCGCCGCCTGGGCGCCATCGAGCCGCATCCGGCCGTCGTCAATAACGGCCGACACGGCAGGACGCTAGTCCCCTGGAAACGTGATGCGTCACATAATTCCCGGGCGGGGCATCCCGCCTCGCGGCGTTGCTCCTCCTTTACATATGCCCAATATGCTCGGTCGTCGCGCCTTGCGATCCGGGCGCCGCGCACCGGGACTTATGCAACCCACCACGCTTCCAGGGGACTAGGCGCTACTTGGCGATTTTGGCGGAGAGGCGCGACTTGTAGCGGGACGCGGTGTTGCGGTGAATGATGCCCTTGGTGGCCATCTTGTCCACCAATGATTGCAGCGATGTCAGTGCGGTCTTGGCGCCCTCGACGTTCTTGTCGTCGAGCGACTTGCGGATGCTCTTCAGCCCCGTGCGGAGCTTTGACCGCAGTTCACGATTGGCCAGGCGCCGCTTCACGTTCTGCCGATTGGCCTTCAAGGCCGACTTGTTTCTCTTCGCCACGTCTCTAGAACCTCGATGTCAGAAGGATACGAACAGATAAGTGTAGCACGCGCTTCGGCGCGCACGCGTTTGCGGCTGAAGTTGGGGGTCTGGGGCGACCTAGCGGCCGATGATGTCGTAGGCGCCTGAGGCAGGCGGCTTGTTGGACACGCGCGTCACGGGCTTGCCGTTGACCAGCTCCATCCAGCGGTAGATCACGGTCGGTGGGGGGGCCTGCGGCGTCGATTCGGTGATTCTCTTGACGTAGGCGCGGGTCTCCTGGAACGGGGGCACCGCGTCGTACCGGTCGACGTTGCCCATGCCCGCGTTGTAGGCGGCGAGGGCCAGGTCGACCTTCTGATCGTAGCGATCGAGCAGCCGCTTCAGGTAAACCACTCCGCCGCGGATGTTCTGGTCGGGCTCGAACGGGTTGTAGACGCCAAGCTCGCGGGCGGTGGCCGGCATCAACTGCATCAGGCCCATCGCGCCCTTCGACGAGACCGCCATCGGGTTGAATGCGGATTCCGCCTGGATCACCGCACGCACGAGGTCGGCAGAAACGCCGACCCGGCGGGAATGCTCGGTGATGTGGTCGTCATAGAGCAGGCTTTTCGCGCTGCGAACCAGCGGCTTCGTGGCCTTGAACGAGGTGCTGCCCGAGACGGCCACGGCATACGTGCGCATCTGGCCATTGTCCGGACGGGCCTTGTCCGACAGTACGAGCGTTCCGTCCGCGTCGCGCCAAGTGTAAATTTGGGCGGCAGCGGGCGTAGCAAGACACAAACAGACGGCAGCGACAAGAAGACTGAGTTTCAAGTGACTTCAGTCTACTTTATCGGCACCTTCTTCTTACAGTTTAGGGCCTTAACTCAGCAGTTTTTCTATCAATGCTCTCGCTTCTGCGAGCAATTCCTTGATTTTCGCCGGATCTTTGCCTCCAGCCTCCGCAAAATCTGGCCGGCCCCCGCCTCCGCCTCCGACGATCGGGGCCAATTGCTTCATGAGCTGCCCGGCTGGGGCCTTCTTGGAAAGGTCAGGGGTGACCGAGGCGATCAGGGCAACCTTGCCGTCGGGCATCGCCGCTGCGAGCACGATCACACCGCTCTTCAGGCGCGACTTCAGCGTGTCGGCGAGGGCGCGCAACGAGTCCTTGTCGACGTCCGTGACCTCCCGCGCAATCAGCGTCGCCCCCCCGATCTCGACCTTCCCCTCGTCGGCCGCCCCGCCGCCGGTGCCGCCGAGGGCGACCTTGGTCTTGAGCTGCTGCACTTCCTTCTGTGCCTTGCTCAGAAGCGTCTGCTGCTGGCGGATCCACTCCGCGAGGGTGCCACGCTTGGCGCCGGTCTCGGCCAACGTTTCCTTGAGCTCGCTGATCGCGCCGCGCGCCAGGCCGACTGCGCCCATGCCGGTCACGGCCTCGAGGCGCCGTACCCCCGCCGCGACGCCTGACTCGTCGGTGATCAGGAACGCGCCGATCTCGCCCGTGGCGCGAACGTGGGTGCCGCCGCACAACTCGGTGCTGAACGAGCCGTCGCCGACCGCGACGACGCGCACGTGGTCGCCGTACTTCTCGCCGAACAGCGCCATCGCGCCCGAGGCAATCGCCTCCTGCGTGTTCTTGACGGCGGTCGTCACCTCCTCGTTCTTCTGAATTGCCGCATTCACGATCTTCTCGATCTGCAGCAACTCGTCTGGCGTCACGGCCGAAAAGTGGACGAAGTCGAATCGCAGCCGATCGGGAGCAACCAGCGACCCCGCCTGTTTGACGTGGGCGCCAAGCACTTTGCGCAGCGCCGCATGCAACAAATGCGTCGCCGTGTGATTGCGACGGGTCGCATCACGCGCGGTGGCGTCGACCTGCGCGGTCACCATGTCGCGCAGGGAGATCCGCTCCTCGACCTTTTCGATGCGATGCGCGCGGGGCAGGCCCGGCCCGAGCCGCGCGAGGCCGGTGACGCGCGAGCGCTCGCCCGACGCGGGTTCGATCCAGCCCTGATCCGAAACCTGCCCGCCCGCTTCGAGGTAGAACGGCGTTCTGGCCAGCGCGACATAGCCTGACGCGCCTCGCTCCAGCACGTCCACCGGCTTCCTGTCGGCGTCGAACAACGCCAGCACCGGAACGCCCTGTTCTGTGGTGCCGGAATAACCCTCGAACGCGTCGCCGACTTCGCGGAGGCTGTCGCGGGCCGCGTCGGAGTTGAACGAAAAGTCTTCGCCCTTCTTGCCTTCGAACGAGCTGCCCTTGCGGGCCTTCACGCGCTGGCCTTCCATCGCCGCGTCAAACCCTGCCGCGTCGAACTTCAAGCCCTGGTTTTCTGCCAGGTCTTCGATGAAGTCGCGCGGGAGACCAAAGGTGTCGTACAACTTGAAGGCATCGTCGCCGCCAACCACCTTCGATCCTTTCGTGGCGCGGTCGAGCACCTCTTCCAGCTTCGGCAGGCCGTCGGTCAGCACGGCGTCGAAACGCTCTTCCTCGCTCTTGATCACCTTGGCAACGGCGTCGCGTGCCGCCGCGAGCTCGGGATAGGCGTCGCCCATCTCACGCACCACCACGTCGACGAGCGAGTACAAGAACGGCTCGTGCATCCCGAGCTTGCGCCCGTGGCGCATGGCGCGCCGCATGATCTTCCGCAGCACGTAGCCGCGCCACTCGTTCGAGGGCACCACGCCGTCGGCAATCAGGAACGTGGACGCGCGTGCGTGATCGGCGACCACCCGCATCGAAACGTCGGACGGCGACATCGACCGTTCGTAATGGTGTCCCGACAGCTTGCCGATGGCATCCAGGATCGGCATGAACAGCGGCGTGTCGTAATTCGACAGCGTGCCTTGCATCACGGCGGAAATCCGCTCCAGGCCCATGCCGGTGTCGATCGACGGCGCCGGGAGCGGCGTGAGCGTGCCCGTCGCGTCGCGCTCGAATTCCATGAAGACGTTGTTCCAGATCTCGACGAACCGCTCGCTGCCCGACTCGACGTCGTCCACGAAATTGCCGGTGCCGGGCACGGCGGCTCCGCGATCGACGTAGATCTCGGAGCAGCGCCCGCACGGTCCGGTGTCGCCCATGGCCCAGAAGTTGTCGGCCATGCCGAGCTCGCCGATGTGAGCGGCGGGCACGAAGTCGAGCCACCGCTGGTAGGCCTCGTCGTCTCGCGGAATCCCCGGCGTGCCCTTGAACACGGTCACGTACAGCTTCGACGGATCGAGCTTCCACTCCTGTGTCAGCAGCAGCCATGCCAGCTCGATCGCGTCGTGCTTGAAGTAGTCGCCGAACGAGAAGTTGCCGAGCATTTCGAAGAACGTATGGTGCCGGAGCGAGGGTCCGACGTTATCCAGGTCGTTGTGCTTGCCGCTCACCCGCATGCACTTCTGCGACGACGCCGCGCGGGCGTAGTCGCGCTTCTCGCGGCCGAGAAAGACGTCCTTGAACTGGTTCATGCCGGCGTTGGTGAACAGCAACGTCGGGTCGTCGCCGGGCAGCAGGGGACTGCTCGGCACGACGCGGTGGCCGTGCTTCTCGAAGTACTTCAGGAAGGACGCGCGAATTTCACGGGGATGCATCTTTCCATTGTAATTGCCCTGTCGGGAGGGCACCACTTGTCGGGAGGGAGCTCCGGGTCGGGAGGGCATTACTTGTCGGGAGGGAACTTCGGGTCGGGATCACGACCGAATTCGCTTGAGGATGGCCTCGATCGCGAAGCCTTGCGCGGCGAGGCCGCGCACGATGCGGGCGCGGGCTTTTTCGTCGAGGTCTCCGGGCGCCTTGCCCCGGAGCCGCCGCTCGAAGGCGCGATCGAGCAGGGCGCTCTCGTCGACCTCCTCGAACACGTCGTTCACGGCCGACTCGGCGATCGATCCGTCGATGCCGATTTGCCGGAGCTTTTGCAGCACGCGGGCGCGGCCGCGATGGCGGATCGTGCTTTCCATGCGGGCGGCGGCCAACGCGACGCGGCGGTCGTTGAGCGTGCCGTCGTGCCGCAGCTTCTGAATCGTGGCTTCAATCTCGTCCGGGTCGAGCTGCCGCCGGGTCAGGCGGGTACGCAGCTGCGCCTCCGACAACTCTCGCGCAGACAGGAGCGTCAGCGCGGTCGTGTAGGCGTCAGGCACTACTTCGAGAAGCGGGTGATTTCAGGCGCCTTGGGCGGGGCTGCCGCCGTCTTGGCCGCGGCCGGCGCGCCCGGCCGGGTGGGGGCGGCCGGTTTTTCTTTGCTCGGGCCGCCAAAGATGGCCCCCGCCATCTGGTCGCGGGCGGTGTCGGCGGTCGTCGAGATGCCCTGCACCTTCAGCTTGAACTCGTCCACGTGCGACGCCCACCGCAGCGCCTCGTCGTACGAGATCAGGTCGTTCCTGAACAGATCGAAGATCGACTGATCGAACGTCTGCATGCCGTATTGCGAGGTGCCCTGGGCGATCGCGCCCTGGATCAGGTGCGTCTTGTCCTTGTCGACGATGCAGTCCTTGATGAACGGCGTGGCCACCAGCACCTCGACGGCCGGCGCGCGGCCCAGGCCGTCGGCGCGGGGGATCAGGCGCTGGGCAATCGAGGCCCTCAGCACCGAGGCCATCTGCAGGCGGACCTGCTTCTGCTGGTGCGGCGGGAACACCGAGATGATGCGGTTGATGGTCTCGGTCGCGTCGAGCGTGTGCAAGGTGGAGAACACCAGGTGGCCCGTCTCGGCGGCGTGCATCGCGGTCTCGATGGTTTCCATGTCGCGCATTTCGCCGACCAGAATCACGTCGGGGTCCTGGCGCAGCGCGCTTCTCAAGGCGAAGGCGAACGATCGGGTGTCGACGCCGATCTCGCGCTGGTTGATGATGCACTGGTTGTCGCGGTGCAGGTATTCGATCGGGTCTTCGATCGTGATGACGTGGGCGGTGCGAAAGCCGTTGATGTAGTCGATCATCGCCGCGAGTGTGGTGCTCTTGCCGCTGCCGGTGGTGCCGGTGACGAGGACCAGGCCGCGTTCTTCGGTCGCGATGGTCTTGAGCACCGCGGGCAGGCCCAGCGCGTCGAGCGTTTTCACCGTGACCGGAATGACGCGCAGCACGCAGCCGATGGTGCCGCGCTGCTGGAAGACGTTGCAGCGGAAGCGGCCGAGGCCGGGCACGCCGTAGGCGAGGTCGACTTCCTGCGAGTCCTTGAACTTCTGCCGCTGTGCCGTCGACATGATCGACGCGGCCATTTCGACGAGGTCTTCGTGATCGAGCCGCTTCTCATTGCTGACCGGCAAGAGGTGGCCGTGGACCCGGCACATCGGGAAACTGCCGACCTTGAGGTGGAGGTCCGAGGCGCCCTTTTCGACCGCGAGCTTGAGGAGATCGTTGACGTGCATGACTCTTATTATCGGACGGTCGGGACTTTACCCCGCCGAAGCCTTGGCGAAGGCGGGCACAGGGGTCAGCCAGCCGTGGGTATCGGGCAAATCGCCCCGTAAAATGCCAAAAAATCGTTTTTGCAACGCTTCTGTAATCGGGCCGCGTTTTCCGTTACCGACCGTGATCTTGTCGATCGAGCGGATTGGCGTGATTTCCACGGCCGTTCCGCTGAAAAACGCCTCGTCGGCCAGGTAAAGGAATTCGCGCGGAATCGAGCTGTCGCGGACTTCGTAGCCGAGGTCCCCGGCAATGGTGACGACGGTCTCGCGGGTGATGCCCTGGAGCACGGACGAGCCGAGCGACGGGGTGAAAATCACGCCGTCCCGCACGAGGAACAAGTTCTGGCCGCTGCCTTCGCTCAGAAGTCCACGCTCGTCGAGGGCAATGGCGTCGGCGTAGCCGTCGACGACCGCCTGCATCTTGATGAGGCCCGAGTTGGCGTAGTTGGCCGTGCCCTTCGCCAGGGCGGGCAGCGTGTTCGGCGCGAGACGGGTCCACGAGCTCACGCCGACATCGATGCCCTGGTCGAGCGCGCCGGAGCCCATCATCTGGTTCCACTCCCACACGATGATCGAGGCGTCGACGGGACACGGCATGGGATCCAGCCCGAGCTGTTCGTAGCCGCGATAGACCAGCGGCCGGATGTAGCAGCTCTTGAAGCCGTTCTCGCGAACGGTATCGAGCACCGCCTGCGACAACTCGGCCTGCGACCATCGCGGTTCCATGCGGTAGACGCGGCACGAGTCCATCAGCCGGCGCATGTGCGGCTCGAGCCGGAAGACGTTGGTCCCGGTCTTGGAGTCGTAGGCGCGGATGCCTTCGAAGACGCCCGTGCCGTAATGCAGCGCGTGGGAGGCGACATGCACCGTGGCGTCTTGCCACGCCACGAGCGAGCCGTTCATCCAGATTTTGCCGGTGCCGGTGAAACCCATCGAGGAATTATCCCCGATGCCGTGTCGGCGCGCCATACCACCCTGGATCTGCGGCCTCTGCACGGTCCGCCCCTCGCGCCGAGAGGCACCGTCCCTCGCTCGCTCTCGTTCGCCGGACAAATGTCGCTCAGCGCATTGAGCGCTCGAGCGATGGGCGTCAAGGACAGCACGGCGCCTGCGTAGCTTCCGCTCCATTTGTCTCTCGGCTCACTCGAACGCTCGCTCGGAACGGTGCCTCTCGGCGGACGGGCGCCGGGCGGAGAGAGGCCGTTCCGGCGTGAGCGTTCGAACGAGGCGATGACAAGAATCGGGCTGTCAAGTCGACTGGAGCCCACGCAGGCGTCTTGCCGTCTTTGGCGCGTCCATAGCTGGGGCGATTAATGTGGCGAAGGAGACTTGACCGCCGAGTGAGAGCGAACGCTGGAACGGTCTCTCTCCGCTTGGCGCGAGCCTACTGAGGCTCCCGGCAGAACGGACAACGATCGGCCCGCGCGTGCAAGGCCTTGCCGCACTTCCAGCAGAAGCGCGGTTGCAGGGACTCGCGTGCTTTGAGGCGGGCCTGGATGTCGCTCTGTTCGTCGGCGGCTGCGCTGCCGGGCGACAGGCCCGGCGCGGGACGCCATGGTCGTCGCGCCGGTGACGGGGTGCGCGCCGCCAGCACCGCCTCCAGCAAGTCGGCCGCGCGCGGGTAGCGCGACGGAATGTCGGGCGCGATCGCTTTCATCACGATGTCGCTGATCGCCTTCGGCAGCTTCGGGTTCTTCAGCTTCGGCGGCTTGGCCAGCTCACCCCTCATCAGCTTGTCCATGTCGCCCGGCATTGGCGTGGCGTAGGGCAGCACGCCGGTGAACATCTGATACATCGTGACGCCAAGCGAATAGATGTCGGACGCAAACACCGCCTTGCCCTGGAACTGCTCGGGCGCCATGTAGGGGGGGCTGCCGATCACCGTCGTACCGTGCGCCGCGATCTCGAGAAAGCGCGAGGTGCCGAAGTCGGCGACCTTGATCATGCCCTGATCGGTCACCAGCACGTTGCCCGGCCGCAGGTCGCGGTGGATGATGCCCTGCTGGTGGGCGTGGTCCATCGCGTTGCAGATCTGGCACGTGTAGTCGAGCGCGCGCGCGAGGTCGAGCGTGCCGTCGCGCTCGATCACCGCTTCGAGCGTGTCGCCCTGCACGTATTCCATCACGATGAAAAACACATCGTCCTGCCGCTCGGCGGTCAGGACGGTGACGATGTTGGGATGGCTGAGCGAGGCGAGCAGCCGCGGCTCGCGCACCAGCTCGCCGAAGTCGAGGTTCTGCCGGTGCGGCACCTTGATGGCGACCTTCTTGTCGATCCAGGTGTCTTCCGCGAGATAGACGCTGCCAAAGCCGCCGCTGCCCAGGGGTGAGAGGATGCGGTACTTCCCGACTGTCTGGCCGCGAAAGAACATCGGTGACGATGAGTATACTCTCCGCGTGCGTCCGCGTTTTTATGCGCCCGGTCTGGATCCCTCGGCCGAGCGCGTCGATCTGCCGGACGAGGAAGCCGAACATCTCGTGCGCGTGTTGCGGCTCGGCGTCGGCGCCGTCGTCGACGTGTTCGACGGCCGCGGCGCGCTGTGGCGGGCGGAAGTCGTTGCGGCTGGAAAGAAATCCGCGGCCATTCGCGCCATCGAACGCGGCATCCCGGCGCGCGAAATCGGCGTGCGCGTCACGCTCGTGATGAGCGTGCTCAAGGCCGACAAGATGGACGACGTCGTGCGCGACGCCGTGATGATGGGGGTCAGCGCGATTCAGCCGGTGGTCAGCGAGCGCGCCGAGATTCGAATGGCCACACTCGTGAAGAGCGAGCGCGTCGCCCGCTGGCAGCGCATCGCGGTGTCCTCGACCAAGCAATGCGGGCGGGCGATCGTTCCCGTGATCCACGAGGCGTTGCCCGCCGACCAGTATTGGACCGGGCCGATCGGCGCCGTGCGAGTGATGTGCGTTGAGCCCTCGGCGGTGCCAGGCAAAATCGCATCGGTGCATGATGTGCCGAAGCCTGGCGCGGCCGAGGTCATCGTCGGCCCGGAAGGAGGGTGGACGGTGCCCGAGGTGGACGCGGCGCGGTTGTCCGGCGTTATCCTGATGTCCCTGGGCGGCCGCACCCTTCGCGCGGATGCCGTACCGATCGTGGCCCTGACCGCGCTACTCACGACGTGGAGTGAATTGACATGATGAACAAACGACTTGGGACTTGGGGCTTGAGGCTCGGGGCTTGCGGCTCGCGGCTTGGCCTGCCGGCATTGTTGGTGATCGCGGCCGTGGGTTTCGATTCGGCGCGCTTTGGCGCGACCGCGATCGCACAAGAGCGGCTCCCGGATCCAGTGGCGACGTTTTCGATTCTCGGTTTTGATCCCGAAACCGGAGAAGTCGGCGGCGCGGTGCAATCGCGCGTCTTCACGCTCACCGGCGTGCTCACCGCCGATGCCGACGCCGGCGTGGTGGCCACACAGGCGATCGTGGACGTGAGCTACGGACCCAAGGCCGTCGCGCTGCTGAAGGCGGGACTGACGCCGGACGCCATCATCAAGGCGATCTGGGAGAGCGATCCCGACCCCGTGCCCGGTCAATGGACCAAGCAGGGCCGCCAGTTCGCGGTGATCAATCTCAAGGGCGAGACCGCGACGTTCACGGGGCCAAAGGCCACAACGTGGGCCGGCGGCAAGCAGGGCCGGTATTGCACCGCGCAAGGCAACATCCTCGCCGGGCCGGCCGTGGTCGAGAACATGGTCAAGGCGTTCGAGGAAACGAAAGGCCATCTCTCGCTGCGCCTGATGGCGGCGCTCGATGCCGGCCAGGCGGCAGGCGGCGATACCCGCGGCATGCAGGCCGCCTCGATGGTGATCGTGAAGAAGGGCGCCGGCGTGTGGCTCAACAACGACACCGTGCTGCGGTTCCAGGTGGACGACAGTCCGGATCCGTTCAAAGAACTGCGGCGCGTCGTGGAAAGCTGGAACGCCGTGCGGGCCAAGGGCGGCGCGCGGGCGGTCAGCAAGCCGACCGGCGTGCAAAGGTGAGCAAAGTGATTGAACCCAGCTGATCGGTCGATAGACCGGTTGAGGGCACATGTCCGACGCCGACCCGCAACAGATGCGACATTACTCGGCGCTGGCGAACTCGACGGAAGGGCCGTTGAGCGACGTCTATCGATTGCTGTCGCGGCCGCGCATGCATTACGGCGGCGCCGAGGCGGCGTGTCAGCAGTTCGCCATCGTGCTCGAACTTGCCAGCTCTCCCGAAGACCTGGCCGATGCGCGCGCGGCCATTGAAGCATTTGAGGATGGCGGCTGGGGCATGTTCGCCGCCAAGCTGCGTCCCGCCCTCGCCGCCGCCGAAGCGCGAATCAAGTAATCCTCCGCAGCTGAAGCGCCATCCACGTGTCTTCGGTGAGGCGCGCGTCCTCGCCGAACCCCGCAAAGGCCCGCACGACCGCGTCCACCTCGGTGTGGTCGAAACCGCTGATCACGAGACGGCCGTCGTTGCGGACCAGTGCGGCGATCGTCGTCGCGCTCGAGACGAGCATGCCGCCGGTGAGATTGGCGAGCACCAGGTCCGCGGCGTTCGGCGGCGCCGATCGAAAATCAGCGACGCGAAACTGGATCGTATCGGGCAGCGTGTTGAGTGCCGCGCTCGCTTCCGCGGAGCCAATCGCGTCGACATCCACATCGATCCCCACCACGCGGCGCGCGCCTCGCAGTGCGGCCGCCATCGACAACACGCCGGACCCGGTGCCAAGGTCGAGCACCTCGAGATCGGACACATCGAGGTCCGACAGCAGCCGCAGGCACATGCGGGTGGTAGCGTGATGGCCGGTGCCAAATCCCATCGACGGCTCGATCACGATCACCGTGACGTCACCCGGTGGCGAGTCGGGCAAATCCCACGGCGGAGCCACGATGAACGAGCCGGCCCGAACCGCGGTCAGCGATTTCTGCGAGCGCGCCGCCCAGTCGTCGTCCGGCACGTCGACGAGGTCGATGCCCAGCGCCGGAAATGCCGCGCGGAGCGCATCGATCGCCTGTGCGCGTTCGGCGTCGTGCTGAAAGAACACCCGCCAATGGACGGGCGTCGGCGGCGGATCGGGAATGGGTGGGTAAGTGGGATCCCACAACCCGCCCGGTGGCAGCGGGCGCTCGGCCAGGTCTTCGATGGCGGCGGGAGAATGGTCGTCGAGCAGGGCGGCCAAGGCGTCTTCGGAAGGATCGTCGAGCGACGAGGCTCGAACGAGCAACGCCGGCCAGCCCGGGCCCCGCGCGCGGCTGCCGCGCGTGGGTGGTCTAGCCAAAAATGTCCTTCACCTTGCCGAAGATGCCGCGGTCGTCGTCTTCCTCGCGCGAGCGGGGCTTGACCTTCTGATCCGGCAACGTCGCGGCCAGCTCTTCGAGCAGCCGCTTCTGTTCCTTGGTCAGCTTCTTCGGCGTGACCGCCTGCACGGTGACGAGCAGGTCGCCGCGGCCGCGCCCCGAAACGTCGGGCATGCCTTTGCCGCGAAGGCGGAACACCGTACTGGTTTGCGTGCTCTCGGCGATCTTGATCGTCTCGTGGCCCTCGATCGCCGGCACCTTGATGTCGCCGCCGAGCGCCAGCGTGGTGAAGGGCAGCGACACCTGGCAATGCAGGTCGTTGCCGTCGCGCTGGAAGAACTCGTGCTCGCGGACGATGATGACGACGTAGAGGTCGCCGGTGAGTCAGCCATGGCTGCCGGCTTCGCCCTCGCCGGTCAGGCGGAGCCGTTGCCCGGTCGCGATGCCGGCGGGGATTTTCACCGTCAGCTTGCGGGTTTGTTCGGTCGTGCCGTCGCCCTTGCAGGCCAGGCACGGCTTGGAGATCACCTTGCCGGCGCCGCGACACTGGCTGCAGGTGCGCGCGACCGTAAAGAAGCCCTGCTGGTACCGCAACTGTCCGGCACCCCGGCACTGCGGACACGTGGCCGGCGAACTGCCGGCCGCTGCGCCCGAGCCCTTGCAGGTCGTGCAGGTTTCATGGCGCGGGATCTGGATCGAGGTTTCGACGCCTTTTGCCGCCTGCTCGAACTCGATCTCGAGGTCGTAGCGCAGGTCGGAGCCGCGTTGCGGCCCGCCGCGGCGGCCGCCGCCGAAGCCAAAGATGTCGCCCAGCCCGCCGAAGATGTCCTGGAACTCGGTGAAGACCGACGGGTCGAAGCCGGCCGGGCCGGATGCGCCGCCGACGCCGGCATGGCCGAAGCGGTCGTAGCGCGCGCGCTTCTCGTCGTCGCACAGCACGGCGTACGCCTCAGCGGCTTCCTTGAAGCGCTCTTCCGCGGCCTTGTCGCCGGGGTTGCGATCGGGATGGTACTGCAGCGCGAGCTTGCGGTACGCGCTCTTGATTTCCTGGTCGTTGGCCGAACGGCTGACGCCGAGGATCTCGTAGTAGTCGCGCTTGCTCCCGACGCCTTCGCCACTTTCACCAGCGCCGGGCGCAGCAGGCGATCGCCCATCTTGTAGCCCTTGGCGAGCACGTCGACGACCTCGCCCTCCCGGGCGCCGGGCACTTCTTCGTAGGCGACGGCCTGATGGTGGTGCGGATCGAAATCCGCGCCGAGCGCAGTGATGGTGGTGACCCCACGCTTCTTGAGCATGTCGGCGAGCTGCTTCTGGATCAGCTAGAACCCCGCCTTGTAAGGCACCGCTTCGGGCGGCGCCGGCGCAGCCAGCGCGAGATCGAAGTCGTCGGCGATGTTGATGACCTCGTTGAGCACGTCAGCCGCGGCCCATTCGATCATCTCCTTGCGATCGCGATCCACGCGCTTGCGGAAATTGTCGAACTCGGCGGTCTTGCGGAGCAGGCGATCGTACAGCTCGTCGCGCTCGCGCTGCACGGCGTCGGGGCTGTGTTCCGGCACTTCGGCTTCGGTGACACCGCGGGCCGCCGCGCTGTCGTTGGTCAGGTCGTTCGGATCGTCACTCATTCGTGATACGTGCAAGTGAAAGTTGAAAGTTGGTCAGTTGACGTTGCGAAGGACGCGGGCGATGGCAATCGCGGCGACGTCCACCACACTGATGGCCTTGGAATAGCGCATGCGCGTGGGGCCGATCACGCCGACTGTGCCGGTGCTGCGGCCGTCG
>JANOZI010000400.1:0-1834 GCA_031429375.1 Acidobacteriota bacterium
AGCACCACCGTGATTTTCCTAGGAGGGAACGAAGCGACCTGACTCCAACGAGGGGCGACTTGTCCGCCGTAGCGCGTAGCGCGAAGGTGGAAGCCCCGAGTCACACGAGCCTTGACTGGGGCCGAGTCTCACGAGGCCCGAAGGGCCGAGCCTAGAATTTCACCGTGAGGCCGCCCACGATTCGCTTCGGCGGCCGAACTACCAGCAGTTCGTCGTAAATGGAGGCGTTGGCGAGCGACTCGTGGAAGAGATTGCGGACGCCGACCAGCATCTCCCACTGCGACGTGCGGAAGTTCATGAACGGCAGCGCCTGGTTGATCTGCAGGTCGAATCGCGCGTCGAAGCCGGGGACGTCTGAAGTTCCGGATACGAATGCATTGTTCACCTTGTAGAGCACCACCACGCGCGTCGCCGACAGCGGTATCTCGGCTTGCAGCGACGTCGTCACATCGTGAATGCGCTCGTCGTTCGAGCGGACCGCCGATGGCACGCGGCGGGTCAGCAGGGCGTACTCGACTGGCGTCGAGGCCGACCAGTCGGCCGTCGCCATGGAATAGTCGACCGAACCGCGGACGTTTTCGAAGAGCGCGTGCGTGAACGTCACGCCGACGCCGCGAATGGCGGCGTTGCCGGCCGCGCCGACGTAGTAATGGCCCAGCGCCGCGGCGACGTCGTCGCTCTGCCGCAGGCCGAACACGGTCACGGTCTGGTTGTCGATTTGCTCTTCGAACACCCGCACGCCGATGGTGGCGCCGTTCATCACGCGCTCGAGGCCCACCTCGTAATGCCGCATGTCCTGGGCGCGCAGGCCCACGCGCGTGAGCGGCGAAAACGTGCGCTGGGGCGGCAGGTACTCGGCGGAAGTGGGCGGCAGGAATTCTTCCGCGCCCGGCGCGCTCAACTGGCGCGCCACCGAGGCGCGAATGCGTGTCTTCGCCGTCGGCGAAAACGTCAGGCCGACGCGCGGGCTGAACAGCGACGCGCCGTCGACCATGTAATCGTAATGAGCGTAATTGGCGCCGTAGCCGACTGACAGATAACGCGAGACCGTCCATTCGTCGTAGCCAAACACCGAGCCGACGTTGCGCGCGTTGTCGGACACCGCCAGCAGCGCCGCGGTGTTGCCGCCCTCGTAGCGCTGCAGGCTATACGACATGCCAAACTGATATCGGTGAGCGACCGGAGCAGTCACAACATAGCTGCCGGCCAGCATCCACGAGCTCAAGTCGCTCTGATTCATTGCCGCGCGAACGGCCCAATCACCATGCGAGCCGACCGGCGCGCCGACGGAGAAAAACGCGACACTGCTGGTGCGGTCCAGCTGGAGCAGCTGCAGCGGATTGTCGAAGGCGCCCGTCGTGAGGAGGTTGACCTGCCCGCCAAGCGAGAGATCCGAGAAGAGCGCGGTGGCCGCCTTGGCGGATGAGCCGACGGCGCGGCCGAGGAACTCGAACGAATCGGTCAGGAACCAATCCTTGTCTTGCGGAATGCCGGCCATCAGCTCGGCTTCTTTCAGCACGCCGCGCTTGAGGTGGCGCAGCCGCCAGGCAAAGTCGCTCTCGTCACGATCGCCGGCCTTCGCGGTGGTCGCCGGAGGAGCGCCGATCGCCGTCGTACCGACAGCAGCGTCGGTCACGCGTGGCGCGGACGGCGTGCCCTCCCGGCGAAGCGTGAACGACGAAGCGCTCCGCACCGCGGGCCGCACGTCGACCATGGTGCTGCGCGCCGTGAGAAACCCTTGCAGGTGCGCGCGAAGAAGATAAGGACCCGGAGGAAGCTGCCGCAGCGTGTACTGGCCGGCCTTGTCGGTGACGGCAAACGCCGTCGTGCCGCC
>JANOZI010000401.1:0-5635 GCA_031429375.1 Acidobacteriota bacterium
CGCCTCTACTTCTTGCCGGCAAGCGGCGTCAGCACAGCGGTTATGAACTGGTGAGTGGGCGCAGACACGCCCACTTCCCTGCCCAGCCGGACAACCGCGCCGCTGAGCCAGGGCAGCTCCAGCGGCCGGCCGCGCTGGAGGTCTTCGAACATCGACGACTTTGATTCGGCCGGGAAGCCGGGAATCATCTTCAGCGTCTCGGCGACGAGGTTGTCGGGGAACGTGACGCCTCTGGCCCGGCCGACGGCGATGGCTTCGTCAGTCGCGGTCATCATCATCGCAAAGAGATCGGGACTGTCGCGGATCACCCCCATCGGCGATCGCGTGATCGTCGTCACGCCGCTCCAGGCCGACAGCCGCACAAACTTGATCCACAAATCGGTTTCGATCTGGGTGCTGGCCTTGGCACTAAAGCCGGCGCGGGTGCCGGCTTCTTCGAACGCGATCAGACGCGGCGAACGCGTGCCATCAGGTTCACCGAAGACCAGGTGATGGCCGCCGGTGTGACGAAGATGACCCGGCTTCTCGATCACGATCACGATGTAGGCCGCGCCGCCGGCGACGTGCTCGTGGCCGACGTGCTTCGCGACCATGTCGACCGCTTCCACGCCGTTCTGCAAGGTGATCACGACGGTGTCGGGGCCGATCATCGGCGCGAGCGTGGCCGCCGCGGTGTCGACGTCGTAGAGTTTGACGGTAAACAGCACCACGTCCACGGGCCCGACGGCCTGTGGGCGATCGGTCGCCTGCACCTTCGGCAGGTGAAACGATCCGGCAGGACTGTCGACGTGCAATCCGCCGCTCTGCAGGGCGGCCAGGTGCGCGCCGCGCGCCAGAAACGTGACGTCTTCTCCTGCGGCAGCGAGCCTTCCGCCGAAGTAACCGCCGACGCCGCCCGATCCGAACACCGCGATCTTCACAACTTCACCGCATCCAAACTGACGACAGGCTCGTCGCCGATGACCGCTGCATTGTGAGTGGTACCGCGCGGGATCTCGATCCACTCGCCGGGGCCAAGCACTTTCATGTGCCCGCGCACGACCAGGCGGAAGCGGCCGGAGAGGACAGCATCGATCTTGTCGACGTCATGTTTGTGATCGGGGAACACTGTTCCCGGCTCGTAGACGTACTTCGCGACGCGATAGCCGAGCGACTCGAGCCTGGCGCGTAACGCCTGCTCGGTTACCGGACCATCCGACGCATTCCACCTTTGAACGGCCATCTCAGGAAGTAATGTGCGTACCGTGCGTACTGTTCCAACGGTGCCGTGTGCACGGGTGCATATCGTGCCTATGGTACTCGGTACGTTAGGCACGAGAGCACTGTACGCACTCTTGGAACTGCACGAACTGTACGCACCTTGATTAAGGGGTGTTCGTGGGTGAAACGGGAACCCCGGGGACGGATCCGCCGGCGAGCTCCTGGTCGATCATCAGCAGTCCCACGCCGGTGTTGCCGGCCAGGCGGATGCGTCCGAGCACGCCTCGCGCCGCGGCCTCTTCTTCCATCTGCTCGGTGACAAACCACTGCAGCATGATCACGCCGGGCCGGTCTTTGGCCTGTTCGGCCATCCCGTAGAGTTCGTTGATCGAGGCGGTGACGGCCTGTTCGTTCTGCAACACGTGCTCGCACAGCGCCTCGGCGGACTTCCAGGACATCGGCGGCGCGGCGATGGCGGGCAGCACGACCTTGGTCGCGCTCGACCAGGTGATCGATGATGCGCTGCGCGTGCAGGAGCTCGTCGGACGACTGCTTGCGCATCCACGTCGCAAAACCCGGCAGGTCGTGTTCGGCCAGCCAGATCGACATCGCGAGGTATTCGTGCGACGCGCGGAATTCGAGCTCGAGATGGTCGTTGAGGCCTTTCAGCAGATCCTTGGTCATGACGTCCTGTTGTGGGGCACCCCTTTTATGCGGTGCCATGTCAGGCGCCCCTTTATGGGGTGCCTATGGCGTAATCGAGAACTTGAACACGGGTGATGTGGCGATCACGTCGCCGCCCTTGCGCGCGGTCACCGTCCAGGTGTGGGCCTCGGGTTCGAGCGCCACGGTCTTGGGCAAGTGCGCTTCGGCGACGGTCAGCGTGGGACTTTCGAACACGACGCGGCCGTCGCTGCCGAGGATTTTGATCGCGTAGCCGTCCGCGCCCTCGACGGCGGTCCACCGGAACAAGTCGATGTGGCCGGAGAAAACGCCGTCGGTCGGCTCGAGAAGTGTAACGGTGGTCGTGGGTTTCGGCGCGGACCGCGGTGCAGGCGCCGCCGGCGCTGTAGGCGGTGGGCCTGAAGAGGCGGGCTCGCCCGGGCCGCAGGCCGCAGCGGTGATGGTCAACGCGACCCCTCCCGCGCAGGCGAGTATCGAAAGATGGCGTACCGAAAGCTGGATCATCATTCGATTCTATCCAAAACTCACCTGGATTATCCTGGCGCGCCTGCCAACCCTGGCGCCGATCGTCTTAGAAGCGAGGCTAAGTAGAACGGCGGCGAGCGAGCTCGAAACCCAGGCCGCCGAGGATGACGAACAAACCGGTGCCGGTCATTGCCAAAGGCAATTGGCCGTTGCCGCCGAAGTAGACCGCGGCAGCCATGCACACCGCGGCCAGTGACAAGACCGCGATCACGGCGGCAGCTGACGGCTTGGCGGAATCACCCATCAGGTTGATTCTACCTTTTGCCCCGGGCCTTGTGCCTTTGTGCCTTTTTGCCATTTGCCTTCGGCCACAGAGGCTCAGAGACACAGAGAATTTTTTTTCAAAATGCTTCTCGAAAAGAACTCCTGCCCACAAATACTCGGATGGGTCGGCGTTGCGGTTGCGGTTGCATTTGCATTTGAATTGTGAAAAAGGTGTCTCGGTGTCTCGGTGGCGTTGTCTTTACGAGGCGCCGATGCGATCGGCCAGCAGACCCACCGCCAGCGCGTACGCATGCGCGCAGTTGTAGCCGAGCAGCGTGTCGTAGTTCGGATACACCAGATACGTCTTCTTCCCCGCTCGAAGCAGCGAGGCCACCCGATCGGCCTTGGGGAGCGCGGCACCTGTCACGGTGCGCACGCCAAGCGCCTGCCAGCGCGCCAATGGGATGGCCACCGTCAGCTCGCGCGAGGCGCGGCAGCCGCTTTCGCGCAGGCCGACTTTCTCCGCGAGCGCGTCGGCGCCGCCGGCGGGCAGTTTCACTTCGCGGCCCCACGCGTGGCCCGGCTGCCAGCCATAGGCCTTCATGTAATTCGCGATCGAGGCAAACACGTCGGGCAGCGTGCCCCAGATGTCGCGCCGGCCGTCACCGTCGAAGTCCTGCGCGTGCGCGAGGTAACTCGACGGCATGAACTGCGTCTGCCCCATCGCCCCGGCCCACGAGCCCTTCATGTTCTCCAGCTCGATGAATCCCTGGTCGACGACCTGCAGGGCGTTCATCAGCTCGCCGGTGAAGAACGCGCCGCGCCGGCCCTCCCACGCAAGCGTGGCCAGGGCCTGCACTGTCGGCCTGGTCCCGGTGAACCGGCCGAAGTTCGACTCCATGCCCCACACCGCCACCAGCAACGCCGGCGGCGGACCGTACGTCGCACTCACCTTGCGGAGCAACGCGCGGTGCGCCGTCATTTTTTCCCTGGCCGTCCGTACGAAGCCCTTGGTCAGCCGGCGCTGCACATACTGATCGATCGTCAGCACCGTTTCGGCCTGGGTGCGATCGCGTTCGACCACGATCTCGAGCGGCTCGAGCGACGACAGCGCGCGCTCCACCGTGTCAGCGCGGACGCCGCGCGCGATCGCTTGTGACTTGAGGTTTTCGAGAAACGCGGAGAACTCCAGGCGCGGCGCCGGAGCCGGAACAGCGGTCTGCGCCCCGACCGACACAGCGGTGAGCAGGAGTCCGACCAACGCAACTTTGAACGTCACTTTCAACCTAAAACTGAAACTTAAAACTGAAACTCAAAACTGAAAACTTTCAACTTTCAACTTTCAACTTTCAACTAAAGAGCATTCCCCGCCGCCCCATCCACCATTATCGCTTGGCCGCTGATATAACTGCCCGCCTCCGACGCGAGAAAGACGACGAGGTTGGCGAGCTCTTCAGGACGGCCGAGCCGTCCGAGCGGGATGGTACCCACCGACGCTTTCCGCACTTCCTCGACCGGCTTGCCGCTCTTCTGCGCGTTGGCCTGGTCGAGCTCGGCAATGCGCTCGGTGTCGATGCGCCCCGGGGCGATCACGTTGACGAGAATGCCCTGCGGCCCGAGCTCCCGCGACAGCGTCTTCGCCAGTCCCCACACTCCCGCCCGCAGCGCGTTCGACAGCGCGAGGTTCGGAATCGGCTGCTTGATGGATGAGGAGGCAATGGTCAGCACCCGGCCGTAGCCCGCTTTCTTCATCTCGGGCGCTGCGGCGTGGACGATCCGCGTGAAGCTGAGGAGATTCTGCTCGAAGGCCTTCTGCCACTGCTCTTCGCTCATCGCCAGCGTCTCGCCCGCGGGCGGGCCGCCGGCGTTGTGGACGACGATCTCGAGGCCGCCGTACTCGGCCACCGCCGTCTCGACCAGGCGCTTCGCCTCGGTGGCGCTGCTCACGTCGGCGGCGAGCGCCGTCACGCGCGCGCCGGTGTCGCGCCGAATGGTGTCGGCGGCCGCCTCGATGCGCGCCTGGTCGCGGCTGCAGATCACGAGGTGGCAGCCTTCGCGCGCCAGCCCGAGCGCCGACGCGTAGCCGAGGCCGCGGCTGGCCGCCATCACGATTGCGCGCTTGCCCTTCAGTCGGAAGTCCATGACAAACCTTTGGTTAGTCGTTCGTAAGTACGCGGCGGCGCGGCGCGAGCAACTCGAGGCGCTCGAGGATGTCGTCCAGATCGGCGAGCGTATCGGCGTCAACCGGCGTGAACGGCGACCGCACGCGCGCGTGTGCAATCACGCCGCGCAGCTGGTAGATGTGCTTGCGCAACGCCAGGTTGATGCGCGGCTGGTTCTCGAAGCGGATGATCGGCAGGAACTGGTAGAACACTTCGGTGGCCCCGTCCAGGTCGCCGCCGGCGAATCGCGCATAAATGTCGACCAGCACCTCGGGAAACGCAAAGCCCGTCATGGTCCCGATCGCGCCGTGCCTCAGTTCTTCGAGAAACATCATGCCGCCCAGGCCGCCGAAGATCTGGACGTCCTTCGTGACCGCGCGAATCTGCGTGATCTTCATCGGCGACGGCTCGTCTTCGAGCTTGAGAAATGCCAGCCGGGGCGAGGCCGCGCCGAGCTTCGCAATCAGCTCGATGCTCATCGTGATGCCGCCGACCGCCGGCGGAAAATCCTGGACGACGACGGGGATGTCGATCGCCGCGGCGACGGTGAGATAATGCCGCTCGAGCGCCGCGTCGTTGGTGCGCGCCAGTTTCGGCGGCGCAACCATCACCGCGCGCGCGCCCAGTTCCTGCGCGCGGCGGCTGTACGCGATGCAGCCATCAGTGCCGGCATGCGTCGTCCCCACGCAAATCGGAAAGTCCGGGCCCGCCGTTTCGATCACGATGGCCGTGACCCGGTCGCGTTCGGCCTCGGTCAGCTTGTCGGCCTCGCCGAGCACGCCGAGGATGGTCATGCCGTTGACCCGCGTCGCGCGCGTGAACTCCGTCAGCCGCCGCAGGCTGGGCTCGTCCAGCGCACC
>JANOZI010000402.1:0-4589 GCA_031429375.1 Acidobacteriota bacterium
GGTCTTGGCATCGCCTGTCAGGTCGTACGCGAGACCGAGCCGCGGCGCCAGATCGAACCAGTCCGGGGTGTTCGGCACCTTGGGAAACGTGCGGGCCGGAACGAAGCGGCCCGCTTCGACAGACTTGGCCTCGATCGACGAGTTGAAGATCTCGGCGCGAAGGCCGGGGTTGATGGTCAGGCGCTTGATGGTGAACGAGTCCTGCAGGTAGAGCCCGATGTCCCGGTTCATGCGGTCGAAGCGGCGCGTCGGCGTGTTGTAGACAATGACCGAATCCGGCACGCCGTCGCGATAGCGCTGGGTGAGATCCGCGTTGGCCTGGGCCGTGTTCCACGCGTTGCCGATGTGCCATTGCATGCCGGCCTTCAACGCGTGCCCGCCGGCAAAGTAGGTCATCGACGACTGCAGCAGGTAGCGGAAGTTGAAGGTGCCCGTCTGCGGCGCCCCGGCGACCTTCGTGGTCGCCGTCACCAGGTCGACGCGCGACGCGGTGGCGTACCACTCAGGCGTGAACGGCGTCTTCTCCACACCCTCCTGGTACTTCTCCGTGTAGGAATTCACGCTCACACCGTAGCCGGCATCGACTACGAAGTTGTTGCTGAATGCGCTGGTCCACTTCGCCGCGGTGGTGTACTTGATCACGGGCGGCCGGCGCAGCGCCGCGATGACGTCGATGCCGGGCGTCAGCAGGTGGCCGACGAACTTGGTTTGATAGTCGTAGTAGGCCGTGAGCTTGTGGCCGCTCCTGGGCTGCCAGGTCAGGCGCGCGGTGTAGTTGCCGACCTTTTGATCGTAGATCCCCGGCGAGCCATCCGGATAAAAGCTGTTGGCCACCTCGTTCTCGTTGCCGACCTGGCGCAGCGATCCGAAGAACCAGACCCGGTCGCGCCTGACCGCCCCGCCCGCCGAGGCATTCGCGTCGTAGACCATCTTCACGGCGTCGGGCGTCACCAGGCCGCGCTTGATCAGATCCGGCGTGAGATTGTCGAACTGCATGGCGCCGTTCGAGTACCCCAGGTAGGTCGCGCCGCTGAGGACGTTGCCGCCCTCGCGGGGAATGAGATTGATGTGCGGCCCGCCCGCCGAGACGTCGGCGCCAATCGCGCTGATCCGCACCGACATTTCCTGGATCATCCCGTCGTTGTGATCGGGGTGGCTGTCACCGCCGCCGACCAGCGTATTCATCTTCATTCCGTCGACCTCGATGGTCGTGTCTTTCGAGACGCTGCCGTGTGCCGTCACCCGCGGGTTGACCGCCGCACGCGTGCCGCCGACATTCTGGGCGCTGATCTTGGTGCCGACGGCCAGCGCCGCCTCGGCGACGAACATACGCGGGATCGGCACCGCATCGAGCAGCGCCCGCGGAATCACCGTTTGCTTCTGCGCGTTCTGCACGTCGACCACCGGCGAGACGCCCGACACCGTCACCGACTCGGCGAAGTCGCCGATCTGCAGGTTGGCGTTGACGGTCGCCGTAAAGTTGGCTGGCAGTTCGAGGCCACTCCGGACCGACGTCACGAAGCCCTGCAAGCCGAAGGTCACCGTGTAGAGACCCGGCCGCAGGTCGGGAATCGCGTAGCGTCCCTGGTCGTCGCTGACGGCCCCCTTCACCCGCTCGATCAGCGCCGGGCTGGCCGCCTCCACGTTCACCCCTGGTAACACCGCCCCGCTGCTGTCTCTGACGACGCCGACGATGCTGCTTTGCGCCAGGGCGGCGGCCGGCATCACCGCCAGCACAACACCGACAACGAGCATGGACCGGATCGAGATGGAATCGCTCATAGGTCTCCCAGTGTGTGAACCGTTTGGACTGACCCGCTTATACGCTCTGTGCTGACGGCAAGTCAACGGCACACAAGGGCTTGCTGCACGCGTGAAGGACCGTCGCGTGGACTCTTATAGGACGAGGCGGACGTCTCCCGTGCGCCTCGTCACGCGCTCCCGATCGAGATACTCGAGCAGCGGGATCGCGAACTTTCTCGTCACACCGTAGCGATCCTTGAAGGCCGCCACGTCCACCGTGGCGCGGCCCTCGGGCGCACTTCCTTTCAACGCGCGCACGTCCGCTTTCAATGTGCCCAGGGCGTCGGCGTGGAAGATCAACGTGTCGAGGCGCACCAGCGTTTTTTCCCTGAGCAGCAGCGCCGTCACCTTGTCGACGATCGCGCCGGGCGCGCCGGCGTCCGCCGCAATCGCCGCCGCGTCGGGCGGCTTCAATCCGCCGCGTCGATAGGCGTCGGCGACCGCGGCTTTCACCCTCGCGTCTTCACCGGATACGGTGACGCGGTGACCAGGTAATGCCAGCCGATCGGTGCCCGCCAGCATGTTCGCCGCCTTGAGATCGGCGATGACCCGCTCGAAGATGGCGGGCGCCGAGCGCGCGAACAGCCGTTCCCTGGCTTCTTCCCGCGGCAGGCCTTCGCTGAGCGGGTTCGCGCCGTGGAAGGCGGTCACGATCTTGATCAGGGCTGTGCCCGCGCGCGTGAGGCTGGCGCCATCCGCCACGCGATCGCCGGCCACGACGATTCCCTCTCGGGCGAGCGCGGCGATCGTGGCTTTGATCTGGGTTGGAGAAACGCCGGCGCGAGACACCAGCGAGGCGGCCGGAATGCCGGCGACACCTGCTGCCGTGATCATCGACGCGATCGCCTGAACGTCGCCGCCTGCCCTGAGCGAGCCGCCTTCGACTGAAGTCGAAGGCGGCGAGTCGAAGGGTCGAAGGCGCTCGAGGCTTGCCACGCCTTCCGCCGAGCGCACGCCGGCTCGTGTCGGCGCCGGGTCCAGCACGCGTCCGCCGCCGATCGTGATCGGCGGCGAGTAGGCCCGGATGATGAAGCGGTCGCCCCGCGTGAGCACCGCCGGTTGCTCGAGCCGCAGGCGGACGAGTGCTCGTGCTCCGGCGGAGATCTCGGTCGCCGACGGCCCCGCAATCGAGACGCGCCCCAGGATCTCGCTGGTGCCGTTGTGCACGCGGACGCGCGCCCCATGTCGAAGCGCCCTGGCGGATGGCAGCAGCTCTACCACCGCGTCAACGCGCCGCGTGATGCTGACGCTGCCGGGCGTCGCCAGCGTCTGGCCGCGCATGATGTCTGCGACCTCGACGCCGCCAAGGTTGATCGCAGTTCGTTGTCCGGCCACGGCGGCTGCGGCCGACGTGCCATGCACCTGGATGCCGCGCACTTTCACGACGCGGTCGCCGGGCAGCAGCGCCAGGCTGTCGTCGACCGCAATGCGGCCCGACACGAGCGTGCCGGTGACCACGGTGCCGAATCCCTTCATCGTGAACGCGCGGTCGATCGGCAAACGCGCGGCGCCGTCCAGCGGGCGGCGGCCGATCAGGCCGGCGTGGGCGGCGATGGCCGCGCGCAGCGCGTCGAGTCCTTCCCCCGTGGCGGCCGACACGGCGACGACCGGCGCGTGCTCCAGGAACGATCCCTTCACCAGATCGGCGACATCCTGTCGCACCAGCGCACGGGTGTCGTCATCCGAGGCGTCCGCCTTCGTCAGCACGACGATGCCGCGCGGGATGTGCAGCAGCCGGCAAATGTCGAAGTGCTCGCGCGTCTGCGGCATCACCGACTCGTCGGACGCGACAATCAGCATCACGCAGTCGATGCCGCCGACGCCGGCGAGCATGGTGCGCACGAATCGCTCGTGGCCCGGCACATCCACGAACGCGACCCGGACGTCGCCGATCGTGGCGTGAGCGAAGCCGAGCTCGATCGTGATGCCGCGGGCTTTTTCTTCCTTGAGCCGATCGGGATCGATGCCGGTCAGCGCCCGCACCAGCGTGCTCTTGCCGTGATCGATATGCCCCGCGGTGCCGACAACCAGGTTCTGCGTCAAATGCGGTTTCGTTATTCGTAATTGGTGATTGGTTATTTCTTCTTCTTCTTCCGTTCGTGCTTGCCGAGCCGCTGTTTCTTCCCGCGGCGCCGCTGCTCCGGCGTTTCCTTGCGCTGTTCTTTCTTCGGCCGCGCCGAGGTGCGCATCGGCCCGCGGCTGCGCTCGTCGCGCCGCACCTTGTCGAGCACGTCTTCGAGGCCCAGGTCGATCTGCCGCCGCTCCATGTCGACGCGGATGATCTGCACCCGCACGCGATCGCCGAGGGCGTAGGTCTTCTTCGTGTTCTCGCCGAACAGCGCGTGCGACTGCTCGCGGAACCGGTAATAGTCGTCGGCCATCGTCGAGACATGCACGAGGCCCTCGACGTAGTGATCGACCAGCTCGACGAACATCCCGAACGCGGCGACGCCGGTGATGTAGCCGTCGAACACGTCGCCGACCTTGTCGGCCATGAAGCGGACCTTCTTCCACTGCAGGATCTCGCGCTCCGCCTCGGCGGCGCGGCGCTCGCGCTCGGAGGTGTGACGGCCGACTTCCGGCAGGTCCTCGTCGAGCTCGGCCTTCCGCTCGTCGCTGACCTTGGTGTGGCGCAGCTCGCGCAGCAGGCGATGCACCACCAGGTCCGGATAGCGCCGGATCGGCGAGGTGAAGTGCGTGTAGGTTTCGGCCGCCAGCCCGAAGTGCCCGACGTTCATCGAGTCGTAGCGGGCCTTCTGCATCGTCCGCAGCATGAGAAACGCGAT
>JANOZI010000403.1:0-1642 GCA_031429375.1 Acidobacteriota bacterium
ATCGCCAGCGCGTGACCGACGCGACCAACCGCGTGTTCCACGAGCATGTGCCGTACTCCCATGACGAACGCATCTTCCGACCGGATGGATCGCTTCGCTACTTGCACACGTGGGCGTATCCCGTGCTCGACGACACCGGCAGGCTCATTCGCCTCGTCGGCGTGTGCCAGGACATCACGGACCAGAAGCTCGCCGAGGAGGAGGTCCTGCAGCTCAATGCCGCGCTCGAGCGCCGGGTCGCCGAGCGCACCCGCACCATTGAGACCTCGTTGCGCGACGTCGAAGCGTTCAACGCGACGGTGAGCCATGATTTGCGCGCGCCGCTCTCGGTAATCCAGTTGAGCTGCGAGGTCATTTCGCGGGGGAAGGAACACGGCCTGCCTCCCCAGGTCGTCGAAAGCGTGGCCCGGATCCGGCGATCGGTATCCTACATGACCGAACTCGTCGACGACCTTCTCGCACTCGCGCACGTGAGCAACGCGCCGATCGAATGCTCCGAGATCGACCTGTCGCAGCTGTGCGACGAGATCGTGTCGAACTTCCGTTTCACCTCACCCGAACGCACGGTGACCGTTGAGATCGCGCCCGGCCTCCGGTGCAGTGGTGACCCCAGCCTCATGCGCGCGGCGATGGAGAACCTCATCGGCAACGCATGGAAATACTCGTCGCGCGTACGGCATCCGCGAATCACCATCGGCACGGTGGACGTCGATGGTCGCGCCGCGTTCTGCGTTCGAGATAACGGCGCGGGTTTCGACATGAAAGAGGCGCATCGCCTGTTCGCACCATTTGAGCGGCTCCACGCGTCGACCGAGTTCGAGGGCACGGGCGTCGGCCTTGCGGCGGTACAGCGGATCATGCACCGCCACGGTGGACGCATCTGGGCGCAGAGCGAGCCCGGTCAGGGCGCGACATTTTTCTTCGAGCTTCCCTGAACCGGCTGACGCGGCCAAGGGTCAGCGTATGAGACGCGAGCCGCTTGTGACTAACGGTGCGCCGATGATCGTGGCCGGTACCATTCCACTCCCTCATACCCCATCGCGCGAATTCGGGGTCCTAGTCGGAACGAACGTCGTCCGAAATATGTATACAAATATCGGACAGTCTTCAGGCGACCAGCACCCGCGCCCGGCCCGCGGTCCGCGCGCGCGGCTTCACGACGATCTCCACGTCACTGCCGAGCAGGACGAGTAACCGTACGAGCCTATCGAGTGAGAACCCGGCGAGACGGCCTCGGACCAACGCCGACACCTTCGGCTGATCGAGGTTCAGCAATTCAGCGGGTGCCCGAGATCCTCGAACACGTTGCCGCTCCCGACGATGTAGTCCTTCCGCGCCATCGGTCTACTCCTTCATCCTGCTGATTTCAATGGCCTGCTTCTAGGCGCTGTTTGATCAAATCGATGTCTGCCTTCGGCGTCGCAACGCCGCTCTTCGACTTCTTGTGGAACGCATGCAATACAAACACGCGGTCGGCGAATCGGACGGTATACATCGAACGAAAACGGGGATCACACCATCTCCGTCCTCGACTACTCACCCCTCCGGACTCACAACGGCGAAAGCTGCCTGGACGTGGAGATATTGTGGAGACGGTGAAAGGGCGGTCAGCGCAAGCCGAACTGCGCACGGCAGTTGAGGC
>JANOZI010000404.1:0-8426 GCA_031429375.1 Acidobacteriota bacterium
CTCGGGAGTAACACCGACGTCAACGGCTTCCTCACACCGCTCCAGGGCATGATGCGATTGCACGGCAAGCGCGCCACGGTGCTCGGAGCGGGCGGCGCCGCAAGGTCCGTCGCCGTCGCGCTGCAGTCGGCCGGCGTGCCCGTGACCATCGCGGCCCGACGCGACGACCAGGCTCGAATGGTGGCGGCGTTGAGCGGCGCGAAGGTCGGCTCGTGGCCGCCGGCCCCCGGCAGCTGGGACGTGCTGGTCAACGCCACTCCGGTGGGCACCGCGCCCAACGTCGATCAATCGCCGTTGCCCGACGGCTACCGGCTTGACGGCACGCTCGTGTACGACCTGGTTTACAACCCGCCCCAGACGCGCCTGCTGACCGAGGCCGTGCGTTCCGGCTGCCAGACCATCGGCGGCCTCGACATGCTCGTGGCGCAGGCCCAGGCGCAATTCGAGTGGTGGACCGATCAACGGCCCGCCGACGGCGTGATGCGCGACGCCGCCACCGCCCGGCTCAACGGAAACCAATGGTGAGCAGCTCGCTGCTGCGCTGGGGCCGTTCCGTAGGAACGGCCCGCAAGAGTTGAACGAGAGCCGTTGCTCGGCTCATCGAGATTAGTTGATACGCACTACGTAGAGACGCGAGAAGGTCATGAAGCAGACGACGTTTGAAGAGTTCGTGGACCTGGCCAAGCGCGGGACGTTTGTGCCCGTGTGCAAGGAGCTGGTGGCCGACCTGCTGACGCCGGTGTCGGCGTTCCTGAAGATTGCCGAGCATTCCGACTATGCCTTCCTGCTCGAGAGCGTCGAAGGCGGCGAGCACGTCGGCCGCTACTCGTTCCTCGGGAAGGATCCCTTCCTCATCCTGAAGGGCCGCAACGGCAAGACCGTGATCGAAAAACAGGGCGTCACGAGCGACGTGGAGACGCCGTTCATCGACACGCTGCGCGATTTGATGAACAGTTTTCAGTCGCCGTTCGTGCCCGGCCTGCCACGCTTCACCGGCGGCGCCGTCGGCTACCTCGGCTACGACACGGCCGCGTGGTTCGAGCCGACCGTCGCGCGCGCCGATGCCGGCACCGCCGATCGAGACGATGCCGGGTTCATGGTGTTCGACACCGTGCTGGCATTCGACCACGTCCAGCATCGCATCCTGCTGATCGCCAACGCGCGGATCTCCGGTGACGAAGACCTGCGGTCGCTCTATCAGTTCGCGTGCGCGAAGATCGAGTTTCTGCAAGGCGAGCTCGAGCGCGCGTTGTCGATCAAGCGCCCGGCCGGCGGCGAGGCCGTCAAGCTGGTGTCGAACATGTCGCAGGAGGCCTACGAGTCGATCGTCAAGCAGGCGAAGGAGTACATCGCCGCCGGGGACATCTACCAGGTCGTGCTGTCGCAGCGGTTCGAGGCCGAGGTCGGCGTCGATGCATTTACCGTCTACCGCGCGCTGCGGCACGTCAACCCGTCGCCGTACATGTTCTTCATTCGCATGGCCGACCGATCGATCGTCGGCTCGTCGCCCGAAATGCTGGTGCGCGTCGAGGGCCGTCACGCCGTGACGCACCCGATTGCGGGCACCCGGCCGCGCGGCAAGACCGACGAGGAAGACATGCGATTGGCCGAAGAGCTCAAGCGCAACGAAAAGGAAAGGGCCGAGCACGTGATGCTCGTCGACTTGGGGCGCAACGACATCGGCCGGGTCTGCGATTACGGCACCGTGCGAGTCTCGAAGTTGATGAGCCTCGAGCGGTATTCCCATGTCATGCATCTCGTGTCCGTGGTGGAAGGGCAATTAGCGGAAGGGCGCGACCGCCTCGACGCGCTGGTGTCGTGCTTCCCGGCGGGCACGGTGTCGGGCGCGCCGAAGGTGCGCGCCATGCAGATCATCAACGAGCTCGAGCCGATCCGCCGCGGGCTGTACGCGGGTGCGGTCGGCTATCTCGACTTCGCCGGCAACCTCGATTTCTGCATTGCCATCCGCTCCATCCTGATGGAAGGCGGCAAGGTGTACATCCAGGCGGGCGGCGGGATCGTCGCGGATTCAAACCCGACCGCCGAATACCAGGAGTCGAAGGACAAAGCGGGCGCGATGATGCGCGCGCTCGAACTGGCGCAGACGGGTTTATAGCTGAATGGTCCTCGTCATCGATAACTACGATTCGTTCACCTACAACCTGGTGCAGTACCTGGGCGAGCTCGGGGCGCGGATCGTCGTACGCCGGAATGACGAGGTGAGCATGGACGCGCTAAGTGCGCTCGAACCGTCGCGCGTCCTGATCTCGCCGGGGCCCGGCCGTCCCGAACAGGCCGGCCTGACGCTGGATGTGATCAAGACGTTCGGCCAGCGAATGCCGCTGCTGGGCGTCTGCCTCGGGCACCAGGCGATCGGCCTCGCGTTCGGGGGCCAGGTGATCCGCGCGCCGCTGCCCATTCACGGCAAGACGTCGACCGTCGAGCACAACGGCGCCGGCGTCTTCGCCGGCATCTCGACGGCGTTTCAAGCGGGGCGCTATCACTCGCTCGTCGTGGCTGATGCAGACCTGCCCGCTGACCTCGAGGTCACCGCTCGCAGCCGCGAAGACGGGCTGGTGATGGGGCTTCGCCACCGCACGCTGCCGATTCACGGCGTCCAGTTCCACCCCGAGTCGGTCTTGACCAACGAAGGCCGGCGTATCCTCCGCAACTTCTTAGAAATGTAACCCCATGTTTCCAGCCCTGATCGAGAAGCTCCGGCGGCATGAAGACCTTTCGATCGAAGAGGCCGCCGCCGCCATGGCGGCGATTATGAAAGGCGAGGCGGCGCCTGCGCAGATTGCGGGGCTGCTGGTCGGACTCGCGATGAAGGGCGAGCGGCCATCGGAGCTCGTGGGTTTTGCGCAGACGATGAGGGCCAATGCGGTGGCGGTCCCGGCGCAACCTGGCCCGGTGTTCGACACCTGCGGCACCGGCGGCGATCGATCCGGGACGTTCAACATCTCCACCGCCGCGGCCATCGTGGTGGCGGCCTGCGGCACCCGCGTCGCGAAGCACGGCAACCGGTCGGTCTCCAGCCAATGCGGCAGCGCGGACGTGCTCGAAGCGCTCGGCGTGGACGTGCAGGCGGCGCCTGCGGTGGCGGCGGCGTGCCTGCAGGATGTCGGCATCGCGTTTTTCTTCGCGCCCACCTTCCACCCTGCGACGCGGCATGCGGCGCAGGCCCGCAAAGACCTGGGCGTGCGCACTGCGTTCAACCTGCTCGGCCCGCTCACCAACCCCGCCCGGCCATCCCGGCAAATCGTCGGCGTGCCGCGGCCCGACCTGACGGAGCTGCTGGCGCGCTCGCTTGCGCTGCTCGGGTCGGAGCGCGCGTGGGTCGTGCACGGCGCCGACGGGCTCGACGAGCTGTCCACCACGGGCTACACCAAGGTGTCGGAATGCCGGGCACACTCGGTACAGACTTTCTATGTTCACCCGGCTGATTTCGGCTTGCCGAAGGCTTCGCCTGAATCGCTCAAGGGCGGCGACGCGCAGGCGAACGCGGTGATCGTGCGAAGCGTGCTCGCCGGTGATCCGGGGCACCCGCGCGACATCGTGCTGCTGAACGCGGGCGCCGCGCTGTTTGTCGCCGGCGCCGCCGAGACCGTTCGCGCCGGCATCGGCAAGGCTGCGGGTGCGATCGACAGCGGCGCGGCGCGAAGCGTGCTCGATCGCCTTGTGGCCGCCTCTAATCGTGCGGCCGGAGCAGAGGCATGACCGGCGACTCGCCCGACCTGCTCGACGCCATTGTCGGCGCCACGCGATCGCGCGTCGCCTCGGCGCAGCAGCGCGAATCGAGGCCGGCGCTCGAGCGCCGTGCCATGGAGCGGTCGCCGGACGGTGCCGGGTTCGTCGCCGCAGTGTCGCGAACCGACCGCGTCAACGTGATCGCCGAGTGCAAGCGGCGGTCGCCGTCGCGCGGGATCCTGCGCGCGGCATACGAACCCGCGCACATCGCCAGCGGTTACGAGCGCGGGGGCGCGGCCGCGATTTCGGTGCTGACCGAGCCGGGGTTTTTCGACGGCTCGCTGGCGCACCTCGAGGCGGTGCGTGCCGCTGTCAAGATTCCGTTGCTCCGGAAAGACTTCATCGTCGACGAGTATCAGTTACTCGAGGCGCGCGCGGCCGGGGCCGACGCGATTCTATTGATCGTCGCCGCGCTTTCGGATGCGGACCTCCAGCGTCTCGCGGGCGCCGCCGATCGACTCGGCCTGGCGGCCCTGGTCGAGGTGCACAGCGCGGCCGAATGCAAGCGCGCGCTCGGTTGCGGGGCGCGTCTCGTCGGCGTGAACAACCGGAATCTTCGCACGCTGAAGGTCGATCTCGAAGCGTCGCACCTGATTGCGCGATCGCTGCCTGATGATGTCGTCGCGATCAGCGAAAGCGGTCTCAAGACGCCGGACGACCTTCGGTCGATGACGGCGCTCGGGTACGACGCGTTTCTGATCGGCGAGCGCTTCATGGTGACGCCGGATCCCGGCGCAGCGCTGGCCGAGTTGCTGCACTCGTTGAAACGGAGCAGTGGAATGCCGGAGCCCGAAGCCCGGCCTGCCCTGAGCGAGCGGGCGTCCGACGACGACGGACGCGCGCGAGTCGAAGGGAGCGAGCGGGCGTCCGACGACGACGGACGCGCGCGAGTCGAAGAAAGCCCGAAGGCTGTATGACCGCGATCAAGATCTGCGGCATCACGCGCCTGGAAGATGCGGAAGCCGCGGTCGCGCTCGGCGCCAACGCGCTGGGGTTCGTGTTGTGGCCACAAAGCCCGCGGCACGCGTCGCTCGAAGCGGTGCAGCGCATCGGGGCGTTGCTGCCGCCGTTCGTGATCAAGGTTGGCGTGTTCGTGAGCCCGTCGGCCGGCGACGTCACCGATGCGGCGGCCCGCGGCATCCAGCTCGCGCAGATTCACGGCGACCCGCCGGCGTGGCCGGGCGGCCGGCCGCCAGTACCGGTGATCCGGGCCGTCCACCTGGGAGCCGATGGGCCCGAGTCGATCGATCCGCCGGTAGCAGACGCCACGATCCTGCTCGATGCGCACGATCCGGATCGTCACGGCGGCACCGGCAAGACCATTGACTGGAATCGCGCCGCGCTCGTCGCGCGGCTGCGGCGCGTGGTGCTCGCCGGCGGGCTGACGCCGGACAACGTCGCGCAGGCGATTGGAACGGTGCGGCCCTACGCGGTGGATGTGGCATCGGGCATCGAAGCGAGCCCCGGCGTGAAAGATCACGAGTTGATGCGGCGGTTCATCGCGGCCGCGAAGGAGACGGTGTGAGCGAGGCAGCGAGCTGGTTCGGGCGGCGCGACCCTGATGCGCGCGGCTACTACGGCAGTTTCGGAGGCCGCTTTGTGCCCGAAACACTCGTGGCGCCGATCGAAGCGCTCGAGCGGGAGTACCTCGCGGCGCGAAGCGATCCGGCATTTGGCGCCGAGCTGCAGCGGCTGTGGCAGCACTACGCAGGCCGGCCGACCCCGCTCTGGAACGCGCAGCGACTGAGCGACGCCTGCGGCGCGCGCATTTTCCTGAAGCGCGAAGACCTGACCCACACCGGCGCGCACAAGATCAACAACGCGCTGGGCCAGGCCCTCCTGGCACAGCGCATGGGCAAGACCCGCATCGTTGCCGAGACCGGCGCCGGCCAGCACGGCGTCGCGAGCGCCACCGCGTGCGCGCTGCTCGGGCTCGAATGCGTCGTCTACATGGGCACTGAAGACATGCGCCGACAGGCACTGAACGTGTTCCGGATGCGCCTGCTGGGCGCCACGGTCGAGGGGGTCGACTCCGGCAGCCGCACGCTCAAGGACGCGATCAACGAGGCGATGAGAGACTGGGTCGCGCGGCCCGCCGACACGCATTACCTGCTCGGCTCTGCGCTCGGACCGCATCCCTATCCATTGATGGTCCGCGAGTTTCAGTCGGTGATCGGCAAGGAAGCGCGCCGGCAGATCCTCGAGCAGGCCGGGCGGCTGCCCGACGCCGTGATTGCGTGCGTCGGTGGCGGCAGTAACGCGATCGGCATCTTCGACGCGTTCATCGACGACCAGGCGGTGCGTCTCATCGGCGTGGAAGCCGGCGGCGAATCGATCACGGCGGGCCGGCACGCGGCGCGCTTCGCCGGCGGAGCGGCCGGCGTGCTGCAAGGCACGCGCACGTGGGTCCTGCAGGACGAGCACGGCAACATCGAGGCGACGCATTCGGTGTCGGCCGGGCTCGATTACGCCGCCGTCGGGCCGGAACACGCATGGCTGCGCGAGCTCGGCCGTGCCGAGTACGACTACGCCAGCGACGCCGAAGCCTTGGATGCGTTCCAGGAGCTGGCGCGGCTGGAAGGCATTCTGCCGGCGCTCGAGTCGGCCCACGCGATTGCGTACGTGCGGCGCGCGGCACGGGCGTTTGGCCGCGATGCCGTTCTGCTGGTCAACCTGTCGGGCCGGGGCGACAAGGACGTGCAGAGCGTCGAGCAGATTCTCGAGGAGCGCCGCCGTGTCGCGGATTGATCAACGGTTCGCCGAGTTACGCGCGAACAAGCGGACTGGCCTCGTGACCTACGTCACGGCGGGCGATCCGGATATTGCGCGATCGGCGGACATTCTCCGGCGGCTCGATCGGGCCGGCGCCGACGTGCTGGAAGTGGGCGTGCCGTTCTCGGACCCCCTCGCCGACGGACCCGTGATCCAGAGGGCCACCGAGCGCGCGCTGGCGGCGGGCACGACCCTCGAAAAGGTCCTGGCGATGCTGGCCGGGGTGCGCGCCGATATTTCTGCGCCGGTCGTCATCTTTAGCTACGCCAATCCGATACTCCGGATGGGGTTGGAAAGATTTGTGACCGAAGCGCAGGCGGCCGGCGTCGACGGGGTGCTGACCCTGGATATGCCCCCCGAGGAAGGGGAGGCGTTCCGGGGCGCGTTCGCCGCGGCCGGGATTGATACAATTTTTCTGTTGAGTCCGACCACGGCGGTGGAGCGGATCCGCCGGGCCTCGACCCTCGGCAGCGGCTTCCTGTACGGCATTTCGCGCTTGGGCGTGACCGGCGCCCGCGAGTCGGTCGATGATTCGGCGAAGGAGCTGGCGGGCCGGGTCCGCGCCGAAACGGCGATGCCCCTGGCCCTTGGATTCGGCTTGTCGCGCCCCGAGCACGTGCGGGCCGTCGGGCAGTGGGCCGACGCCGCGGTGGTCGGAAGCGCGCTCGTCAAGGTGATCGCCGAGCACGGCCAGTCGGCGGGGTTGCTCGACGAAGTCGAGCGGTATGTGCGATGGCTGCGCAGTTGAGCCTCGAGGCGTTGCGCGACGAGATCGACAAGATCGACGAGGTCATCGTCCGTCTGCTCGACAGCCGCGCGCGCTGCGCGTACTCGATCGGCCGCTTGAAGCACGAATTGGGGCGCCCGGTGTACGAGCCGGCGCGCGAGGCCGCAGTGATCGCGCACGTGCGGCAGGTCAACGAGGCGCTGGGCGGGCCGCTCGACGGCGATGCGGTGGCGCGGTTGTACGAGCGCATCATGGACGAAGCGCGCCGCATTCAACGGCTCGAGGCCGAGCGCGACGCGGCGGAGAAGGCAAGTAGAGGCGGGTCTTTAGACCCGCCTGTGTAGCGCGGACATGTCGAGGCGGGTCTTTAGACCCGCCTGGGCGATAGGAAAACATCATGGTTGTCGTAATGAAAGAGCGGGTGAGTGACAGCGACGTCGAGGCTGTGATCGCCCAACTCGTTGAAATGGGAATGGACGTGCATCGCTCCACCGGTGCCGAGCGCATCGTGCTCGGCGTGGTCGGGGGCGGCACGGTCGACCCGCGGCTGATCGAGCTGATGGCAGGCGTGCACGAAGTGCTGCGCATCACGCAGCCCTACAAGCTGGCCAGCCGCACCTTCAAGCCGGACGACACCATCATTACCATCGGCGACGTCCGCATCGGCGGCGACGAGGTGATTGTGATCGCGGGACCGTGCTCGGCCGAAAGCGAAGCGCAGGTCCACGCGACGGCCGCCGCGGTCAAGCGGGCGGGCGCCAAGATCCTGCGGGGCGGCGCGTTCAAGCCGCGGTCGTCGCCGTACAGCTTCCAGGGCATGGGCGAAGAGGGGCTGCAACTGCTGCGCGCCGGCGCCAACGCCCACGACCTCAAGCTCGTCACCGAGGTGATGGACTCGAACCAGATCGAGGTGATCGGCAAGTACACCGACATCTACCAGGTCGGCGCGCGCAACATGCAGAACTTCACGCTGCTGCGGGAGCTCGGGCACACCCGCAAGCCGATCCTGCTGAAGCGCGGCATCGCGGCGACGATGGAGGAATGGCTGTTGTCGGCGGAGTACATCCTGTCGGGCGGCAACACCGACGTCATCCTCTGCGAGCGCGGCATCCGTACCTTCGAGACGTTCACGCGCAACACGCTCGACCTCTCCGCGATTCCGATCGTCAAGGAGCTG
>JANOZI010000405.1:0-6063 GCA_031429375.1 Acidobacteriota bacterium
CAACACCGACTCGCCCCTCGATCCGGCCGTGGCGCGTCGCATCTTTCCGATCATCGGTGGGCACCGGCTGGTGGCGGGCGCCGCGGCAGGCCAGGTCCAGGTCCAGACGATCGCGAAGTCCGCCGATTTCGACAGCGCGACATCAACGCAGCCGACAACGCTCGTGCTCACCGTGAAGCCGATTGGCGACTACTCGACATACACCCTGGGCATCAACCCCGCGGAGTTTCCCGCGATCGATCCGGTGATCATCGATCCCGTCTTCAACGAGATCGACTTCAAGTTCCGTCCCGGTTGCTTCAACATCAACTGCGCGCCCGACTGGGATCCCGCGCCGGCGCCGCCGGACGAGCCGGTCATCGACTACCTCGCCAAGGACTACGACTCGTTCCGGCACACGATGATCGCGGCGCTGATGCAGCGCGTCCCCGACTGGCAGCCGAGCAGCGAAGCGGACCTCGACCAAGTGCTGCTCGACTTGTTCAGCGCCGCTGCCGATGAGCTCAGCGACTACCAGGACCGCGTGATGAACGAGGCGTACCTCGCCTCCGCGCGCAAGCGCGTCTCGCTCGCCCGCCACGCGCGGTTGATGGACTACTACATCCACCAGGGCAACCAGTCGAGCACATGGCTGGCGGTCGAAGTGGCGCTCGCCAACCCCTCCGAGCCACAGGCCGGCGCGACGCGACAGTACTTCCTCTCGGAGAAGCTCAAGGTGTGGGCGGGACACGAGAAAGAGGACGCCGCATCGGTGGTCTTTCACCCGCGGATTACGAGTCGGCGCCGGGTTCACCAGCTCGTGAACCGGATGGGGCTCTACACATGGAGTGGGGCGATTGCGTCGCTGCCCGCGGGCGAGACGACCGCCGACATCTCGTTGTTCACCGCCCCGGTACCTCCCGGCCTGCCCGCTCCGCTGACCGATCAGGCGTCGGCGGTCGCGGTCCAGGCGCTGATCCGCACTGGTGTCATCACACAACTCCTGATCCAGGAGCACCTGAACCCGCTCACCGGCACCGTGAACGGCGTCAACCGGCGAAGGCGGCAATTGGTGCACCTGCTGTCCGGCAACGACGGCGCCGAGGCGATGTTCGATCCGACGACGGGCCCGCCGGCGACGGCGACGTGGTTTGTACGCGTCCGGTGGCGGGCAGAAGACAAACTCGAGCACCCATATTGCTTCACCGTCGACTGTCCGGGCGTCGGCGTCGTGGACAACGTGTCGCTCTTTCACGGCAACCTGATCGAAGTGCATGCCGGCCGAATCTTCGAAGCGATCTTCAAGGAGCCTGGCGCGCTGCTGAACAACGCCAAGGAGTCGCACTACCGCCGCGTCGGGCGCTGGGACCTGCGTGACGACGCGGCCGGAAAATGGGGCGCGCTCGGCATGCTGCCCGACCATCCGCTCGCCTATCGCGATACGCCGCCGGGCGGCGACGTGCCGCCGCAGTCGACGCTCGCGGTGACCGTGAAGGTGCCGGGCGGCGGCGAAGACGCCTGGGATGAAGTGCCCAGCCTGATCCACAGCGACGACAGCGACGAGAATGGCGACCACTTCGTCGTCGAGACCGACGAAGAGCGCTTCAGCGCGATTCGCTTCGGCAACGGCATCAACGGCAAGGAACTGCCCGAGGGCGCAGAGGTGCACTGCCGCTACCAGGCCGGCGATGGTCCGAGCGGCAATGTCGGCGCCGATCGCCTGATCCACATTGACGGTTCGGTCAACCCGTTCGAGAAGCTCGAGGCCGGCGTCATCGCCGCCACTCTTGACGGCGTGATGATCAGCGCCGGCAATCCGTTCGACGTCACGAACGGACGGGCGCCGGAACCGGCGTCGGCAATCATCCGTCGCGCGCCAGAGGCGTATCGGCTGCGGCAACTGCGCGCGATCACACTGCAGGACTACGTCAATCGCGCCGAAGCGTTGCCGGGCGTCTCACGCGCCGCGGCGCGCTACGCGTGGACCGGGAGCTGGCGGACGGTGCAGATCACAATCGATCCGATCGGCACCACCGTGCTCAGCGACGACTCGCGCGCGCGCATCGCCCGCGCCCTCGACGCCGTGCGGTTGATCGGCGAGGACCTCGAGATCCGCGCACCGCAGTTCGTGCCGCTCGAGATCCACGTCTCGCTGTGCGCCGGCCTCGACTACTGGCCGGAGGATCTCAAGGCCATCCTCGAACAGGAATTCTCCGACGGCTGGACGCCCGACGGCCGGATGGGGTTCTTCCATCCCGACCTCTGGACGTTCGGCCAGCCGCTCGTGGCGAGCCAGATCGTCGGCCGCGTGCTCGAGGTCGAAGGCGTCGAGCACATCATCGCCGTGACGATGCGGAGGTGGAACGGCCCATCGGCGTTGACCGCCGAGGTCACCAACGTAGCGTTCAACGAGATCCTCCAGGTGGTCAACGATCCGGATCACCAGGAAAAAGGGTTCATCGATTTCGACGTTAAGGGAGGCCGCCGGTGAGCAAAGAGTGCGGCCAGGACTGCGTCGAACGGCTGCGATTCCCGCGCGCCATCGACAACCGCGCCGGCCTGTCGCGCATCCGGTATCGCCTCGGCAGTTACGCCGACATCCGCGCGGCCCTGCTGCGCGGGCTGGATACGAAGCCCGGTCTCGCGCACTGGACGTATCGCGGCGCCGACGACCCGGGCATCGCGTTGCTCGAAGGCGCGTCGATTCTTGGCGACATTCTCACCTTCTACCAGGAGCTGTACGCCAACGAGGCGTTCCTTCGCACGGCACAGTGGCGCGAGAGCGTCGCCGAGCTCGTGCGCCTGCTCGGCTACCGCCTGTCGCCGGGACTCGGCGGGCGCGCGACGTTCGCCTTCGAGGTGCAAGGCGACGAGCCCGTCGAGATTCCCGCCGGCTTCGCGATCAAGGCCGAGCTCGCCGACGTGCCCAAGCCGGTCGATTTCGAAACGCGCGACGTCGCGGTGGCGTATCCGTGGCTCAGCCGCTTTCACCTGTACCGTCGGCTGTTCACGCCGACCTTCACGCCTGCGACGACGGAGTTCTCGATCTTCTCGCCGGATCAATACCTCACGCCGATCGAGCTCAAGCGGGGCGATCGCCTGCTCGTCGGCGACGCCAACAACGCCACCGCGCCGACGCGCCTCTCCAACGCGGAGATCGTCATCGTCGATGCGGTGCGGGAGCTGCATGGTCGGAAGATTTACAAAATCAAGGGCGCACTGAAGCGTACGGCCGATACGTCGTCCCTGACCGCATTCAAGATCGGCCGGACGTTTCACCACTTTGGCTTCAACGGCGCACGGACGTTCGTCGATCCGACGGCCAGCGTGCAGTCCACTTCGAAGGCATCGACGACCAGCGGCGTCACGACGACGACGATGACAAGCCCGGGGGCGGTGCTGAAGACGGTGGCGTTTTCAAAGTGGCTCGACTCGACGACGTCGAGCTACGACTGGGCGATCGACTACTGGACCTATTCCAAGACGACGCGCATCGTCGCGCCGGACCTGGCCGAGAAGGACTTCGCCCTCGACGCCGAAGTGCGCGACCTCGCGACAGGCACACGGCTGGTCATCGAAGCGACGCTGTACGACGCGTCACCGAACCACCGGAAGGACGTGACCCTCATTAGAACCATTACCGCCATTCGCTCGGCGTCGCTGACCTGGGGGCTCACGACCGGCTCGACGAGCCTCGTCTCGCTCGACCAGCGCCTGGCCACGGTCGACGGTGGCGTCAACTACGACATCGCCGACCTCCGCGAGTTCCTGATGCACGAAGTGCTCGGCCCGACGCTGGAGTTGCGCGCCGGCGTCCGCGAGACCACCGATCCGGAGGGAAACGAGCTGTATTTCCTCGGCACCGACGCGCAGGCGCAGGCGCTCGCCGATCGCCGCCTGATGCTCATCGCGCCCGGCGCCGATCCCGAGATCCTGTCGGTCGTCGACGTGCAGGCGCTCAGTGCCGGCGTCGCGGATCGGCCGCTGCTCCGGCGAATCACGATCGATCGAGACGTGGCCTACCCTGATTTCCCGAACGAGAAGCCGTCGCGCGCGTTCTACGGCAACCTGGTGGACGCGACCGAGGGCAAGCGGGAGCGCGCGGTGCCGCTCGGCAACGGCGACAGCCGGGTGGTGTTCCAGACGTTCCCGGTGCCGAAGGCGCCGGTCACTTACCTGATCTCGGCCGGCGACACGCCGCCGGAAGTGCCGGAGCTCGAGATCTACATCAATGATCGGCTCTGGACACGGGTGCCGTCGTTCTTCGACCGCAAATCAGACGAGCAGATCTACATCGTTCGCGAGGACGCAGAAAACCACAGCTGGGTGCAGTTCGGCGACGGCGTCACGGGGGCGCGCCTGCCGTCCGGCATCAAGAACGTCGTGGCGATCTATCGCACCGGCACCGGCGCCTTTGGTCCGCTGAAGCCGAAAGCGAAGGTGCAGCCCGGGAAGAAGCTCGAAGGACTCGACGCGATCAAGCTGCCCGGCGTCGTCGCCGGCGGCTCTGAGCCCGAGGACGCCGACAGCGCCCGCGAAGCGGCGCCGGGAAAGATCCAGAGCCTCGATCGGCTGGTCAGCCTCGAGGATTTCGAGAGCGAAACGCTCGCGATCTCGGGCGTAACGAAGGCGTCGGCGGCGTGGCAGCTGGTCGACAACATCCCTGAGGTCGTGATCACGGTGTTGATGGCGACCGGCCGCGGCGGTGAGATCAACGACGTGCGCGCGACACTGGCCGCCTACAACCAGAGCCGGGGGCCAGGCCGTTTCCCGATCACCGTCCTGCAGGGGCAGCAGCAGTACGTCGTCGTGGCGGCGACATTCGGCTTCGACTCGACCTACCGGGAGGAAGACGTGACGGCGGCAATCCGGCTGGCGCTTGGCGTGACGGCCGGCTCGCCGACGATCGTCGACGATCCGTCGGGCCTCTTCAGCGTCCGGCGGCGCCGCTTCGGCCAGCGCGAATACGCGACTTCGATCGCCGGAGCCATCCAACGCGTCGACGGCGTCGTGTGGGCGCGGGTCGCGCGCTTCGAGTCGCTTGGGATCGCGGCGGACCCGGCCGAGCTGCTCCTTTCCACAAAGGGGATCATGGCCCAGCCGATCGTGGCGTGCGATGGCCAGCACGTACTCAGCCTGTACGCGGGTCACCTGCAGTTGAGCGGCGTCAGCGTGACGCGGCCGAAGGGGAACCGATGACGGCCAAGCGCGTTCCGCTGCTCGAGCGGCTGCCGGAGATTTATCGGACGAAAGATGCCAAGCAGTTCCCGCCGGATCAGCTGCGCGATTACCTGGCGGTCGTCGAGGACGCCTTCGGCGCCATCCACGAGAACATCGAGTCGCTTCACTACGACACGTTCATCGAATACTGCGACGAGTGGGTGATTCCGTACATCGGCGACCTGCTCGGCACGAGCCCGCTCAAGGGCGATCCCTGGACGCTCCGCGCCGACGTGGCCGACACCATCGCGCTGCGCCGCCGCAAGGGGACGCTCGGCGCCATCGAGCTGCTGGCTTTCAACCTCACCAGGTGGGGCGTGCACTGCGTCGAGCTGCTCGAGAACCTGGCGTGGAACCAGCACCTCAATCACCAGCGTCCGGACGCCGGCGGAAAGCCGCCGTACCGCGACTCGAAGCCTGGCGATCCGAACCCGGCCCAGACGCGACAGCGAGTGATTCGTGGGGGGACGGTCACGCTTCGCGATCCGTCGATGCTCGCGCTGCTCAACACGCCGTTCGATTCGTTCGCGCACCTCGCCGACGTCCGGCCGCCGGCCGACGGCAGCATCCGCTACAACCTGCCGAACCTGGCGATTTTTCTGTGGCGCCTCGCGGCGTACCGCATTCGCGTCAGCCGCCCCGTTTCGAAGGGGGTCATCGTCACCGGGCTCGCTTTACCGGCGGCGGCACAGGCGGTCCGGTTCAGCATCAACCCCGTCGATCGCCCGTATCTCGCCGCCGGCAACGCCAAGGATCGGCAGCCGGTCCGCCTGTTCAACACCAATCTCGTGGGGATCAACAACACGCGGCGCGCCGGCCTCGATGCGCTCGATCCGTACGCGACGGCGCCGTCGATCGCGCGCA
>JANOZI010000406.1:0-6422 GCA_031429375.1 Acidobacteriota bacterium
AGCGCGCGGCCCACCCGGACGTCGAACAGCGATTCGATTCCCTAGGGCCGTTGATGCCCGTCGCATTTCGCAACGGCACTATTACGATTTACGAGGTCGCCCGTCGGTGAGATCGCGGACCTAAAGTTCCGCGCTACGGCAAGCCCCCTATGAGGAACACGCCGCCACGGTGTGTAGCGCGGAACTTTAGTTCCGCGATCACTGCGCCCTAGCGGATCTCGAGCGTGGCCTGAATGGCGTTGAAGAACTCCTGCGCGATCCTGTCGTAACCGGCCTCGTTCGGGTGCAGGCCATCCCCGCCCAGATACGCGAAGACATTGCTCAGCAGCGCCTGGTAGACGTCGACCAGCACCGCGCCTTCGCTGCCGGCGACCGCGCGCATGCGGTTGGCGTAGTCGACGAGAAGAATCGGCTGAATCGTCTTGCTGCCGCCCGGCTTGCCCGGCGCGATCGTGGCAATGAAAACACGCATGCCGCGCAACCGCGCTTCGGCCGCCATGTTGCGGATTTCGCCCGCTGCCGCGCTGGCCGCGCCGTCTTCACCCCTCGCGATGTCGTTGCTGCCTTCCATCAACAGCACGGCGTCGGGGCGAACGTTATTCAACGCGGCGATGAAACGGGTCCGCGCGTTCACGGCCTTCTCTCCACCGAGTCCGTAGTTGGCGACACTGATGCTATCGGCCTGCGCGGTGTAGCGCGCCTGCAGCAACTTGGCGAGCACGGTTGGATAGGCAGCCGACGGGACGATGACCTGCCGCGACGACACGACACCGCCGCCGCCGATCGGCACCGTCACTTCGCCTTCGGTGATGCTGTCGCCGAAGGCCAGGAACCGGACCCTCGACAATTGCGGAATCTTCGCGACCGAGACGCCGAACGTGCACGAGGCGGTGCGGCTGAGCGAGTCGGACGCATTACAGGTGACCGTCGTCGACCCGATCGGGAACACTGAGCCGGAGCCCGGGGTGCAGGTCACCTGCACCGGCGGCTGGCCATTCGCAGCCGACGGCGCGTCGTAATGGAAGTCGACGCCGGCTGCGTTGACGGTGCGGAGCGAAACGTCCGACCGGCACGACAGGCTCGGGGCAGCGGCCGGCGGTGGCGCCGGGGGAGGCGGCGGCGTGGGGGCCGTCGGACTGCCGCACGATCCTGCAACGGCCAGGCAAAATACGGCGAAAGGTAGTAAGCCCAACGGCCGGCTAATCTGCCGGTAATAAGTGCAGAACACCCGATTCTTCATACGTACAACGTTCGATTTTACCAGACCTCGGTCCTCACCCCTCTTTTCGGCAGAAAGCCATCAAATGCCAGCCCAGCGGTCGGACGAGCGCCCGCGGCAACGCATTGAAAGTGCCGACGAATAACGTGTTGAACGCAGTGCCCTTCCAGCCACGATGCAGCCGTGATTTCACCGGGAAACGCTCGGCAACGATGCGCGTTTCGGTGAAGGGCTGCAGCAGCGCTCGGAACTCGCCGATCGAGTACTTCTTCAACCCCGGGGCATCTTCGTGCTCGAGCGGCACCTTCATGACTTTCGACAGGGCGTTCAGCCACGACACGCGGTTGTAGACCATGAAAATCGCCGTGCCGCCGGGCGTGAGCACGCGGTGGCACTCGCGGATCAGTTGCGGCGCGTCGGCGGTGTACTGCACGACACCGTGGCCGTACACGACATCGAACGAGCCATCCGCGTACGGCAAGGCCTCGCCGTTTGCGACACGCAGTTCTTCGGCCGTCACGCCGTGCACCTGGAAATTCTTTCGCGCAAGGTCGATCGCGGTCGGCGCGAGGTCCACGCCGGTGACCCGGGCGCCGCCGCGCGCGAAGCGCACGAGATCGGTGCCGATGCCGCAGCCGACCTCGAGCAGCCGCCGGCCGCGAAAGGCGGAGAAATCAACCAGTTGCGGCAGGTAACGCAGCTTGTCGAAGCGGTAGTCATCGAGGTCGTCGAAGAACGCCAGGGTGCCGACGGGCTCGTCGGTCATCTCCAGGTCGTGAATGCGATGGTCCCAGTAGCGTTGTATCTCGTCGATCACGACCTGGTATCGTACAATATCGCCTTTCCCGTGCAACAGAGGGAGACGAGCGTTGATTTCATGACCGAACGAAGGCCAGAGTGACTCGCGACCTGCGCCAGTTGGCGGACACGAAATTCGACGTCCTCGTGGTCGGCGCGGGCTTCTACGGTGTGACAATTGCGTGGGATGCCGCGCAGCGCGGCCTCGCGGTCGCGATCATCGACAAAGACGACTTCGGCGCCGCCACGTCGTTCAACAACCTCAAGACACTGCACGGCGGGCTGCGATCGCTGTCCGCGCTCGACTTCACCCAGATGCGGCTGTTCATCCGCGAGCGGCGGGCGCTGGCGCGCATCGTGCCGCACCTGGTCCGGCCGCTGCCGTTCGTGGTGGCCACGACGCGCAATCCGATCCGCAGCTCGCTGGCCTGGCGCATGCTGCTGGCCGCCAACGACGCCATCTCGCGCGACCGCAACGACGGCCTCGCGGACCCCGGCACGCATCTGCCATCGAGCCGGATCGTGTCGCGCGAAGAAGCGCTGCGCCTCAATCCGGTGGTGGCGCCCAGCGGCGTAACCGGCGGCGCGATCTGGTACGACTACCAGATGGTCAGTACCGATCGCGTCACCTTTTCGTTCCTGCATTCGGCCGTCGAGGCGGGCGCCTCGGCCGCCAACTACGTGCGGGCCAATCGCTTTCTCCGGATTGAGGGACGCGCGGCCGGGGTCAAAGCGGAAGACACCTTGAGCGGCGAGACGTTCGACATCCGGGCCAAGTCGGTAGTCAATGCCGCCGGTCCATGGGCGCCGTCGCTCCTGGCCGATTTGCCGGCCGCGGCGCAAGGGGCGCCACCGCCCAGGCTGTCGAGGGCGATGAACATCGTCACCCGCAAGATGGTCGATGCACACGCCTGCGGCGGCGTGGCAGGGGGCCGCTACCTGTTCATGGTGCCGTGGCGCGACGTGTCGATGCTGGGCACGAGTCACGACGCGCACGAGGGCCCGGCCGACGATCTCAAGGTGTCGCGGTGGGACCTCGAGGCCTTCCTCAAGGACGCCCGCGAGGCGTTTCCGAATGCAGGTCTCACCGCCGCCGACATCCGGCTGGTGCACCGTGGCCTGCTGCCGATGATCTCGGGCCACGACTCGCACGTCAAATTGCTGCGCGAGAGCCAGGTGGTGGACCACGGCCGGCACGGGCTGCCGGGGCTCGTGTCGGTGTTCGGCGTCCGCTACACCACCGCCCGGCACACGGCATCGTTGGCTGTCGACGCGGTGTTCCGCACGCTAGGGCATGCGACCCCTCCGCCCTGCCGCACCGCCGAAACCCCGCTTCAGGGCGGCAGCATGGCGCACGTCGACAACTTCCTCAAAGCGGTGGTCTTGCGCGACGTCGGAGAGATCGGCACCGACACCCTGCGGCGCATTGCCACCACCTACGGCACGGGCTACGACCGCGTGCTCCAGGTGGCGCGGGACGTGCCCGCTCTGGGCCGGCCGCTCGGCCGCTCGTGCGAGGTTTTGGGCGCAGAAATCCTCTATGCGGCGCGTCGCGAGATGGCCCTCAAGCTCAGCGACGCGGTGATTCGCCGCACTGAAGCCGGCGCGGCCGGACACCCCGGGACCGATGCGCTCGAGCGAGCCGCCGCGATCATGGCGCGCGCGCACGAGTGGGATGAATGGCGCATGCGAAACGAGGTCGCCGAGGTCGAAGCGTTTTATCGACTGCCGAGAGACTGATCAGGTTCGTCAGGTTCGTCAGGTTCGACACGTTCGACAGGTTCCTCAGGTTCGACAGGTTCTCCCGGGTTCGACTTACGAACTTGATCTGAACCTGACCAATCCGACGAACCTGACGAACGTGTCGAACCCGATTCTCAGAGGGCGCAACGCACTTTTCAGAGGGAGAATCGGCAAAATTATAGTAATCTCCCTCTGCACCGCTGTCGTTGAGTGGGTGCCATAGGAGATCAGATGGCAAAGACTGCGAAGAAGAAAGCCGCGAAACCGCGCAAAGCAAACGCCGCGTTTATGAAGCCCGTCACACCGAGCGCCGCTCTGGCGGAAGTGGTCGGCAGCAAGCCGATTCCCCGTACCGAGGTCACCAAGAAGCTCTGGGCCTACATCAAGAAGAATGGCCTTCAGGACAAGACCAACAAGCGCATGATCAAGGCCGACGCCGCTCTCAAGCCAGTCTTCGGTGGCAAGGGCACGGTCAACATGTTCGAGATGACCAAGCTGGTCAGCAAGCACCTGAAGTAATACACAGCTTCGGAGATCACGGGCGCACGGGTAACCGTGCGCCTTCCCTTTTTTAGAGATACTCCGTCGCCCAGCGTTCGAAGACCATCAGCGGGAAGAGCGTGTGCGCATGATTCTCGCGGCCCGCGACGTGCGCGTCCACGAGCGCGGTCACTTCCTTCGCATCGAACAACCCGCGCGCCGCCACGCGCCCGGGCGACAACAGCTCCCGCATCAGCGGCTCCAGCTCACGCCGCAGCCAGTTCTTGATCGGGATGCTGAACCCTTCCTTGCGCCGCGACAGGATCGATTCGGGCAGCACCCCACGCATCGCCTGCTTGAGGACCCACTTGCGCTCGCCGTTGCGGATTTTCAGGTGGCCGGGCATCGAGAACGCCAGCTCCATCAGGTCGCCGTCGAGAAACGGCGCGCGCGTTTCGAGCGACGTCGCCATGCTCATGCGATCGACTTTCACCAGGATGTCGTCGGCCAGGTAGAGGCTGAGGTCCGCGTACAACTGCCGGTTCAGGACGTCGTCCTGGCCAAAGCGCGCGAGCGCCTCGCGCACCGGCGCGTAGACGTCGTGGCTGCGTAGCGCGTCGCGCAGGCCGCCGTTGTAGAGGCGCGCTTTCGCGCGCGAGCCGAGGTAGACCATCCAGCGATAGTGCCCGAGGTCGGCCGGCGCGGTGGCCGCGCCCGCGCTGAACCGCTTGACCTTGTTCACAAGACCTTTCTTCTTCTCGGTTGGCGGCAGCGCCGCCGCGACGCCGGCAATCGCCGGGATCAACGCCTCGCCCATCCAGCCGAGTCTCGCAGCCAGCGCCTGCGCCTGGTACGCGTCGTACCCGCCAAACAGCTCGTCGCCGCCGTCGCCGGAGAGCACCACCTTGACGTGCTCGCGCGCCAGCTCCGACACGCTGAACGTGGGAAACAGCGACACGTCGGCGAACGGCTCGTCGAGATGGACGACGAGGCGCTCAAACAGGCCGCCAAGATCGGGCGAGACCGAACGCTCGCGGTGATTCGTCTTGAAGAGCGCCGCGACCTCGCGCGCATACGGCAGCTCGTTGTAGCTGCCGTCCGAAAAGCCGATGCTGAAGCTATTGACCGGTTGCGCGCTGGCCTCGCTCATGAACGCGACGATCGCGCTCGAGTCGATGCCGCCGGAGAGGAACGCGCCGAGCGGCACGTCCGCCATCAGCTGGCGCTTGACCGCCTTGCGAAGCGCCGCCTTCAGCGCCTCAGCCGCTTCGTCATCTTCCCAGTGCCGAAGGGGTACATCCGCGGCGTCCCAATAGCGATGGACCGAGACCTCGCCGTCGCGATAGCGGAGAAAGTGCGCCGGTGGAATCTTGTGGACGCCCTTGAGGATCGTCAGCGGCGCGAGAATGTACTCGTAGGTCAGGAATTGATCGAGGGCGACCGGGTCGAGCTCGCGCGACACCTCGGGCCGGACCAGCAGCGCCTTGACCTCCGAAGCCAGCAGCAGGCCGCGCGCGGTCTGCGTCCAGTACAACGGCTTCTCGCCGGCGCGATCGCGCGCCGCGATCAGCGTGCGGGTGCGGCCGTCCCAGAGGGCGAGCGCGAACATGCCACGCAGCTTCGGCAGAAACTCTTCACCCCACTGCTCGTAGGCGTGCACCAGCACCTCGATGTCCGAGGCGCGGGAGCGGAAGACATGACCGTGACCTTCCAGCTCGCGCCGCAGCTCCTGGAAGTTGTAGATCTCGCCGTTGGCGACGATCTTGATGTCGCCGGCTTCGTTGAGAATCGGCTGCTGCCCCGTCGCGAGATCGACAATCGCCAGCCGGCGCATGCCGAGGCCGACGCCGTTCAGCGTAATGCTGCCCTCTTCGTCGGGGCCGCGATGGTGCAGCATCCGCACCATCCGCGCGAGATCGCCGGCCAGCACCGGCCGGCTCAAATCGCTCTCCACGATTCCGACAATCCCGCACATTCTGTTTTGGTTATTCGTAATTGGTCATTGGTTATTGACGCGACGATCCCGCGTCACTTTGGCTGGTATGCCGGTAGCGATCGCAAACTCGGGAATGTCGCCAACCACGACCGCACCAGCGCCAATGATGGCGTCGCGGCCAATCGTCGACCCGTCGGTGACGACGACGTGGGTGCCGAGCCAGACGTGGTCGCCGACGTCAATCCC
>JANOZI010000407.1:0-7438 GCA_031429375.1 Acidobacteriota bacterium
TCGAGCAGAACCCGTGGCACGAGCTGGCCGAGAAGTACCCGGTCGGCACGCGCATCAAGGGCAAGGTCCGGAACCTCACCGAGTTCGGCGCGTTCGTGGAAGTCGAAGAAGACATCGACGGCCTGATCCATATCTCGGACATGTCGTGGAGCAAGCGCGTCAAGCATCCGAGCGAAGTCCTCAAGAAGGGCGACGTGGTCGAGGCGATGGTGCTCAGCATCGACGCCGAGAACCAGCGTCTGTCGCTGGGGTTGAAGCAGCTGGCGACCGATATCTGGGAAGACTTCTTCTCGCGCCATCACGTCGGCGATGCGATCGAGGGCAAGGTCGTGCGCATGACCAACTTCGGCGCGTTCGTCGAGCTCGACGAAGGCATCGAGGGGCTGATCCACGTGAGCGAGTTCGACGATTCGCAGGGCGGCGAGAAGATCGATCTGGAAGTCGACAAGAGCTACCAGATGAAGATCATCAAGCTCAGCCCGGCGGAGCGGAAAATCGGCCTCAGCATCCGCGCGCTGACCAACGCCAACTACCGCTCCGACTACGAGTCGTTCTCGGCGGCGCAGGGTGAAGGCGGCGCGACGCTGGGCGATCACCTGAAACATAAATAACAACCATGACGAAGGCGGAGCTGGTCGAAGAAGTGTCGCGCGTCTCGGACCTCACCAAGAAACATTCCGAGGTCATCGTCGACACCGTGTTCGAGAGCATCATCGATGCCCTCAAGCGCGGTGAGAAGATCGAGCTGCGCGGCTTCGGCAGTTTCCGCCTCCGTAAGCGCGAGCCCCGCAAGGGCCGCAACCCCAAGACCGGCGACAAGGTGGATGTGCCTCCGAAGCGAGTTCCGTACTTCAAACCGGGTAAAGAGCTAAAGGACCTGATCAACAGAGATACGGGTGAGCCGGGCGAACCCCCAATCTCAGATCTCGGATCTCAGATCGCAGATTGACAAGCGCTTGTAGATCTGCAATCTGAGATCTGAGATCTGAGATCTGAGATCTGAGATCGCATGGATCGTATCTGGTCACCCTGGCGGCACGCGTACGTGACCAGAACTGATGAGTCCCCCCGCTGTGTGTTCTGCGTGGCGCAGTCGAGCGAAGCCGGCCTCGCGCTGGTCGTGCACGAAGCGCCGCTCACCTACGTCATCCTCAATCTCTATCCGTATAACGCCGGCCACCTGTTAGTAGTGCCGCGCCGCCACGCCGCCAGCCTGTCGCTGCTGACGCGCGAGGAGCTGAACGAGATGGCGCTCCTGACCCAGCGCTGCGAGCAGGTGCTGACCGAGGCCTACCAGCCGCAGGGGATCAACGTCGGGATGAACCTGGGCCGCCCGGCCGGCGCCGGCATCGTCGATCACCTGCACGTGCACCTGGTGCCGCGCTGGAACGGCGACACCAATTTCATGTCGGTTGTTGGCGAAGTGCGCGTCCTGCCCGAAGAGCTGCCTCGCACCGCGGCGCGGTTGCGGCCGCTGTTTGCGAAGCTCGCTTAAGCTTATCCCCATGAACTTCGACCCCACCCCCGAACAACAAGCTGTCCTTGACCGCGCGCGCGGGGTCACCAAGCGGATCCGCAGCGCCGCGGCGGCGATCGACACGGCGGGGCGCGTGCCCGAAGAGCTGACGCAACTCCTCATCAGTGAGGCGCTGATGGATCCGTTCGTGGCGGATGAAGTCACGGCGACACTGGTGCTCGAAGAGCTGGCGGCGGCCAGCGCCGGACTCGCGGCGTCGCTCGGTTTCGGCTCGGCCGCCGGCTCGGGTGAGGGCGGCACGGTGACTCCGCCGTCGCTTTCGGGCTTGCGCGGTGCGGAATTCGAGCTGGCCGGCGTGCAACGCGCGACCGGCTCGACAATGAGACGGTCGCGGCTGGTGTGTTGTGCGGTGGCGCTGGGGGTAGGCCGCGCCGCGGTGCATCACGGCGTGGCGGCGATGAAGCGGACGAACATCCGGCCCGGCGGCGACGAGAAAGTCCCGCACTGGGCGCTCGCCGACGCGGCGGCCGAACTCGACGCGGCGAGGCTGCTGACGCTGAACGCCGCGCAACTGATGGAGCGCGACGAAGAGGCCGAGCGGCTGATCGACCTCGCCAAGACCTTGTCCGCCACCGCGGCTGAAAAGGCGGTCGAAGCGGCGATCCGTATCGAAGGCGTCGACGGCTACGCGCGTGCCGGACTGCTGGAACGCCTCACCCGCGACGCCCGCACGCTGACCGTGATTCTTCCTTAGGGGTTCAAGCCCTCAAGCCCTCAAGCCCCCAGTATTCCCTTCGCGATTGTCATCAACTGCATGTTGGTGGTGCCCTCGTAGATCTGCCCGATCTTCGCGTCGCGATAGAGCTTTTCGACCGGGCACTCCTTGACGAAGCCGTACCCGCCGTGCAGGTTGATGGCCATCGACGCCACGCTCTCGGCCACTTCCGACGAGTAGACCTTGCACATCGCCGCCTCGGTCAGGAACGGCAGGCCCGCGTCGCGCAGCCGCGCGCTGTTGTAGACGAGCAGCCGCGTGACTTCGACCTCGGTGGCCATGCGCGCAAGCTGGAATTGCACGCCCTGGAAGTCGGCGATTGGCTTGCCGAACTGCTTGCGCTCCTTGATGTACGTCACCGTGTGATCGAGCGCGCCCTGCGCGAGCCCCAGCATCTGTGCGCCGATGCCGATGCGGCCTTCGTTGAGCGTTTCGATGGCGACCTTGTAACCCTTGCCGAGGGTGCCGAGGATCTGCGACGTCGGCACGATGCAGTCTTCGAAGACGAGCTCGCACGTGCTGCTGGCGCGGATGCCGAGCTTGTCTTCCTTCTTGCCGACGGTAAACCCGGGCGTGCCGCGCTCGACGATGAACGCGGTGATGCCGCGGTAGCCGGCCTCGGGGTTGACGTTGGCAAACACGATGAAGAGGTCGGCTTCGTTGCCGTTGGTGATCCACAGCTTGCGGCCGGTGATGGCATACCCGTCGCCCTGTTCCACCGCGCGCGTGGTCATGGCGAAGGCGTCGCTGCCGGACCCGGCCTCGGACAAGCAGAAGGCGCCGATCAGGCTCTTCGCCATCTTCGGCAGGTAGCGGCGCTTGATCTCTTCGCTGCCCCACTTCAGCAGCGCGTTGATCACGAGCGTGTTCTGCACGTCGACCAGCACACCCACCGACGGGTCCACGCGCGACATCGACTCGACCGCCAGCACCGAGTGAAAAAACGAGCCGCCGGCGCCGCCGTAGCTTTCGGGGATCTCGATGCTCATCACGCCGAGATCGAACAGCTTCTTGATGAGCTCGGGCGACATCTTTGCGTGCTCGTCCATCTCGCGCGCGAGCGGCCGCACTTCCTTGTCGGCAAACTCATAGACGCTGTCGCGAAACAAGACCTCGTCTTCGGCCAGGCGGGTCAACGCGGGGGTCGCCTCAATCGTTTTATTCATTCAACTTGATCCCTACGAGGGCAGGAGAAGTACGGAACACGGAGAGTGTCAATGTTATCATCGAGCGTACAGGCATGAGTCCCGCGCCGTCCCGAGTTGTCGCCGCCGTTGCCGCGCTGCTGGGCGCGCTCGTCATGCCTGTGCCGGCGCAACAGCCCCCGGCAACGCCGCCGCCAGCCGCCCAGCAACCGCCGCCTGCCGCGCCGCCGCAGCCCGCGTTCAGGGCCGGGATCAACGCCGTCCGCGTCGACGTCATCGTGACCGACCGGCAGGGCAACCCGGTCGCCGACCTCAAGCAGACCGACTTCGAAGTGTTCGAAGACAACAAGCCGCAGACCGTCGAAACGTTCCGCCTCGTCAAGATCGACCAGACGACGGTGCCGGCCTACGTGCAGCGCAGCCCGCGCAGCCGCAACGACGAAGAGACGGCGGCCGCCGACGAGAACTCGCGCATCTTCGTGTTCTTCCTGGACGACTACCACGTTCGCAAAGACTCGAGCATGTCGGTGCGTAAGCCCATCATCGACTTCATCGCCAACCAGCTCGGGCCGAGCGACCTGATCGGCGTGATGTACCCGTTGACGCCGATCGACGCGGTGGTGCTGACGCGCAATCACCAGAGCGTGATCAATACCGTCGAGAAGTTCATCGGCCGCAAGCACGACTACGAGCCGATGAACGATCTCGAGCGCAACTACGTCTACAAGCTGACGCCCGACGTGATCGAGATGCTGCGCCGGCAGGTGTCGCTCACGGCGATTCGCGGCATCTCGACCAAGATGGGCTCGCTGCGCGAAGGCCGCAAGTCGCTCATCCTGGTGAGCGAAGGCTACATGGCGCTGCTGCCGCCGCAAATGCGCAGCGACCAGCCGGGTGGTTTCGGCACTCCGGGTCGCGCCACCCGCGACCCGTTCGCCGGAGACAACAATAGCCTGGAAGACCGCGCGCGCTTCACCGCCGAACTGGACCTGCAGCGCGAGCTGCAGGACGTGTTTGATGCCGCCAACCGCAACAACACGTCGATCTACGCGGTCGATCCGCGCGGCCTGGCAGTCGGCGACTTCGACATCACCGCCAACATCTCGATGACCACGAGCCAGCGATCGCTCAGCCAGGCGCTCGACACGCTGCGGTCGCTCGCCGAAAACACCGACGGCCGCGCCATCGTCAATCGCAACGACCTGGCGGCCGGCATGAAGCAGATCATCCGCGACTCGAGCGCGTACTACCTCGTGGGCTACAGCTCCACACAGGCGCCCACCGATGGGAAGTTCCACGAGATCAAAGTGCGGGTCAAGCGGCCGGGCGTGCAGGTCAGGAGCCGGCGCGGCTACTGGGCGTACACCGAAAGCGACGTGAGGCGCGCCACCGGCGTGGACAAACCCGCCGGACCGGCGCCGGCCGTGACCAGGGCGCTCGCCGCGATTGCGCCGATGACCAACCGCCGCTACATCCGCACCTGGGTCGGACTTGGCGCGGGCGCCGACGGCAAGACCAAGGTGACGTTCTTATGGGAGCCGCTGCCGCCGACCGCCGGCAGCAGGCGCGACGAGCCGCGGCGCGTCACGCTGCTGGCCACCACCGCGTCTGGCGAGATCGTCTACCGCGGCCGCGCCCCTGCGGAGCTGGCGCCCGTCGGATCGGGCGCGTCGGTGAGCTTCGATGCCAAGCCCGGCAAGCTCGATGTCCGCCTGACCATCGAGGGCGACGGCACCGGGACCCTCGACAGCGAAGACCGCGACATCACGGTGCCGGATCTGACCGCGCCGGAGGTGATCATCGGCACGCCACGGGTGTGGTTCGCGCGAAACGCGCGCGAGTTCACGGCGCTGTCAGCCGGCGAGACGGGCCCGCCGACGGCAGGGCGTGATTTCAGGAGAACGGATCGACTGCTGGTGCGCTTCGACACCTTCGCCCCTGGCGGCGTCGCGCCGGTGGTGACGGCCCGGCTGCTCAACCAGCAGGGCACGAAGATGATCGATGTGCCGGTGCTCGCGCCGTCAGCGGCCGGCCAACCCTTCGTGTTCGACCTGCCGCTGGCCAGCTTCGCGGCGGGGCAGTATCTGCTCGAGCTGACCGCCACAGCGGAAGGCCAGAAGCCTGCCACCGAGCTCATCGCCTTCCGCATTGGCAGTTAACGGCTAAGACTGGCGAGGCCTTCGCCGGTCACCAGGCACGGGCGTGATCGCCGTGCTATCATCGCGCCCTCGCTACACAGTGCGTGATCCGAACGGTGGCCTCCGCGAGGTCCGTCATTGTTTCGGCGCCAGGCTGTAGCGATCGACATCATCAACCTAGAAACGGGAGGGGATTATGAGACGCACGATGCTGCTGATTGTGGCCGCGCTATTGATCGTCACGCTGGCCCGAACGCAAGCGGTGACTGACGGAAAACTGGACGGCAATGCCCATCCGGCCGTCGTGCTGCTTCTGATGGAGGTGGGAGGCCGGCCGGCGTTCCGCTGCACTGGAACGTTGCTGTCGCCGACCGTGCTGTTGACGGCCGGTCACTGCACCAACAACTTTCCTGGCAGTCCCTACACCGGCATGCGGGTGTTCACCGAGTCAAAGGTGGATGGCGGCATCAACAACTATCCGTTCGCAGGCCCCAACAGCGTCGAAGCGGTCTCGTGGGCGGCGCATCCACTGTATGAAACCGCTTCGTTCTTCGTCCACGATGTCGGTGTCGTGGTGCTCGAGGAACCGGGAGTCGTCTTGCCGGCATCGCAGTACGGCGTGCTGCCGAGCACGGATCAGCTTGATAGCCTGAAGACGCAGCGCGGTCAAAAGGATGTCACCTTTACGGCCGTCGGCTACGGCCTCCAGGAGAGTTTCCCGGCCCCGGCGACGTTCCTGGCGAGCAACACCAGGACCCGTTACTCCGCCACCCCGCACTTGTTGCAGATCAACGTCCCGGGCTTCACCGGCGATTTCTCCATGCTGCTGTCGAACAACCACAGTACCGGCGGGACATGTTTTGGTGACTCAGGCGGCCCGAATTTCCTGGGCTCAGGCCCTACTGAGACGAAAACCGTTGCGGGTATCACGTCTTTCGGCATCAACGGGAATTGCGCCGGGACCGGCGGTGTCTTTCGCACCGACCGGCAGAATGTCCTGGACTTCGTCAGGAGCTTCTTGCCGTAGGGCAGTAACAGTTGCCAGTTGCCAGTTAACAGTTAACACGAACACTCGTTTGTTAACTGGAAACTGGAAACTGGCAACTGAGACAAGCATCACGCGTACATTCCTCTCATTCGCGTGACGGTGGCGACCCGCCCGATCGCCACGATGTACGCGGCGGCGCGCATGTCGACCTTGTATTTCTCCGCGGTCTTCAACACCACGTTGAACGCCTCGACCATCTTCGCTTCGAGGCGCTCGTTCACTTCCTTCTCGGTCCAGAAGTAGCCGTGGCGGTCCTGCACCCATTCGAAGTACGACACCGTCACGCCGCCCGCGTTGGCGAGAATGTCCGGCACCACAAACACGCCGCGTTCGTGCAGGATCTTATGCGCATCCGGAGTGGTGGGGCCGTTGGCGCCTTCGACGATCAGCTTCGCCTTGATGTCGCCGACGTTCGCGGCGGTGATCTGATTCTCGAGCGCGGCGGGAATCAGGATCTCGGCGTCGAGCTTGAAGACGTCGCCGGCGGTGAGCGGGTCGCCGCCCGCGAAGCCGTTGACCGTCTTGTGCTGGGCGACGTGCGCGACCAGCTTGGCGACGTCCAGCCCCGTCGGGTTCTGCACGCCGCCTTTCCAGTCGGTGACGCCGACGATCTTCGCGCCCTGCAGCGCCATCAGCTCCGCGGCAATCGACCCGACGTTGCCGAAACCCTGAATCGCGACCCGTGAGCCTTCCAGATCGAAGCCGAGGTGCCGCGCCGATTCTCGCGCCACGATCATCACGCCGCGGCCGGTCGCCTCGCGGCGGCCGAGCGAGCCGCCCATCTCCACCGGCTTGCCGGTGACGACGGCGGTCGAGGTGTGGCCGACGTGCATCGAGTAGGTGTCGGAGAACCAC
>JANOZI010000408.1:0-6902 GCA_031429375.1 Acidobacteriota bacterium
GGCGAACGCCGCCGACCTGTGGATTGATTACATCGCCGATTCAGGGCTGACTGAGGATCGCTACCTGCAGGCGGTGGAAGCCAAGCCCGGCCCCGGCGCGCGCGCGGTGGTGCATCACCTGCTGACGTATTTGATCCAGGACGTGGATGAAGACGAAGTGCTGTCGGGCCGTCTCGACGATCGCGGCACGAGCAGTGAGAGCTTCCTCAATGAATATGCGGTCGGCAAGAACGGCGACTATCTGCCCGAGGGCACCGCGAAGCTGGTGAAGGCCGGAGCGAAGGTCCGCTTCAACCTGCACTATCACGCGTCGGGCAACGAGACGGTGGATCGCACCCGGGTCGGCCTGAAGTTCTACCCGAAGGGCTACGTGCCGAAGTATCACCAGATCTCGCTGCAGATCGCCAACGCGCATCCCGACCTCGACATTCCGCCGAACACGGTGTCGCGCCACGACGGCTATTACCGCTTCACCAAGCCGGCGCGCGTCACCGCGCTGCAGCCGCACATGCACAATCGCGGCAAGCGGATGTGCGTCGAGGCGATCCTGCCATCGGGCCGTGCCGAAATGCTGAACTGCATGTCGTTCGAGTTCAACTGGCACAAAGTCTATAACTACGCAGACGATGCCACGCCGCTCCTGCCGGCGGGCACGATGCTGCACACGATCCTGTGGCATGACAACACCGCGTCCAACCGCAGCAACCCCGACCCGCGCAACTGGGTCGGTTACGGCCAGCGCACGATCGACGAGATGGCGTTTGCGTGGGTCACCTGGACCTACCTCGAGGACGCCGACTACAAAAAAATGGTGGCGGAGCGCGACAAGCGCCGCGCGTCGGAGCGGTAACGCCGTCAGGTTGCCGGGAAGGACCGGCATCCTGAAGGGAAAAGGCACAATGTACAAGGCAAAACTGCTCGGCGTCTGCGCGGTGATCGCGCTTCTTTTCACCGGCGTGGCCGGCGCGCAGGACGTCTACAACAACAGCGTCCGATACTCGAAGGGGCAGAGCGTGCAGCCCGTGTTCGAGGGCTGGTCGAAGAACCCTGACGGCACGTTCGCGATGTGGTTCGGCTACTTGAACCGCAATCACGAAGAGAAGCTGCACGTCGGCGTGGGCGCCGACAACGGCTTCAGCGGCGAGGACATGGGCCAGCCCGAGTTCTTCGAGCCCAGGCGCCAGATGTTCGCATTCAAGATCGATGTCCCCGCGAACTTTCCGAAGGATCGCGACCTGGTGTGGACGCTCAAGGCGAACGGCGTCACGCTCAAGGCCTACGGCTGCTTGTGGCCGGTGTGGGAAATCGATCAGAACACGATTTCGGCCAACCGCGGCAGCCGCACCGCGGTTGATTTCGACGATCCGCCGAACGATCCGCCGACGTTCGTCAATGCACCGAAGACCGAGCGGGCGGAAGTCGGCAAGCCGCTGACCCTGTCGGTCTCGGTCGCTGACGATGGCAACCCGAAGCCGCGGACCGATCGAGGGGCGCGGGTGGCGGGGATCAAGGCGGCGGCGGAAGTGCCGCTCAATCAATCGCTCAGGGTCAGCTGGCTGCAGTGGCGCGGTCCGGGGGTCGTGACGTTTGCGCCGCGAACGGCGCGCGTCACCGACGGCAAGGCGACCGCGACGGCGGTGTTCGACAAGCCCGGTGTTTACGTGCTGCGTGGTTACGCGGAGGATGCGAGCATCCACACGCCGCACGACATCAGAGTGACGGTGACTGCCGCATCCTCTACGCCGCAGCAGTAGCAACACCGACTCATAAACAGGAGATCAGGAGGTCAGGAGAATAGTCTTCTTCTGCTTCTTGAGGGTCAGTACCTGGCAAATCCTGTCATTTGAAGCCGACGAGCGTCTCGGCCGATACCGCATCATCGCTTTGCTGGGCTCTGGCGGAATGGGCGAGGTCTATCGGGCCCACGATTCGCGGCTGGATCGCGATGTCGCGATCAAGCTGCTCAAACCGGCCACCGGCGGCGATGTAACGGCGGCGCTCATGACCGAAGCGCGCGCCGTCTCGGCGCTGGCGCACCCGCATGTCTGCACCCTCCATGAGGTGGACGAGGTTGACGGCAAGACGTTCCTGGTGATGGAACTGGTCGAGGGCCAGACGCTGGCCGACATGATTGGCCGGCGTGGTCTGTCAGCGGACCGCGTGGCCCGCTATGCCGCACAGATCGCCTCGGCGCTCGCGCATGCTCACCACCGCCAGGTGATCCACCGCGACCTCAAAAGCGCCAATGTGATGGTGACGCCCGATGGCCGGGTCAAAGTCCTCGACTTCGGCATCGCGCGCCGAGCGGCGAACACGCCGTTCGATGAAACCACCCGCTCGATCGCATCGCTTGACGCGGCGGGGTCGTCGCCGGCACGCTCTCTTACATGCCTCCCGAGGTGATCCAGGGGTGTCAGGCTGATGAGCGCAGTGACATCTGGGCACTGGGCATCGTGATGTTCGAGGCGCTCACCGGACGCCGGCCATTCGAGGGCGGTTCGGCTTTCGATCTGGGCTCGGCCATCGTTTACGCGCCGGCGCCGGATCTGCCGCCCGACACGCCGTCGGGACTGCGGAGCATCGTGAGGCGATGCTTGCAGAAAGAACCGAGCGAGCGTTATCAAAGCGCCGCGGAAGTGGCGGCGGCGCTCGACGCCGTTTCGACCGACGCTCGACCCGCATCCAGCCGGCGGATGCCCGCTGCGGCCCGGACCGGGTCCGTGGCGCTGGCGATCCTGGTGATCACGGTGACGGCGCTGTCGTGGTACGCGTGGGGTCGCGGCCGCGACGGCGTAGCGATCGGATCGCTCGCTGTGCTCCCGTTTGCGGACTTGTCGCGTAATCCCGAGACCGAGTACCTCGCCGACGGCATCACCGACGCCGTGATTACGGAACTTGGCCAGCTCGGCTCGCTGCGCGTCATCTCCCGTACCTCCAGCATGCGCTTTCGCGACTCGAGCAAGTCGATGCCCGAAATCGCGCGCCAGCTTGGTGTTGACGCGGTGCTCGAGGGGTCACTCGTTCGTGATGGCGGACGGGTCCGCGTGACGGCCCGATTGATTCGTGCCGCCACCGAGTCGAGCCTGTGGACCGGCAGTTACGAACGGGCGCTGCAGGACATCCTGGCGCTGCAGCGCGATTTCGCGCAAACCGTCGTCCGCGAGCTGCGTCTGAGCCTGACACCCGATCAGGCGTCGCGGCTTGGGCGCGAGCAGCAAATCAGCCCCGCAGCTGTGGAAAGCTACTTGAAGGGCCGCTATCAGTGGGCGAAGCGCACCCCTGCGTCCCTGCGCCTCAGCATCGAACTGTTCCAGGCGGCGATTCGCGCCGATCCGGCGTATGCCGCACCCCACGCCGGCCTGGCAAACAGCTACGCTCTTCTGGGCGCCTCCTTTGTGACCGAGCGATCCTCCTCCGAGGCGCTGTCTGAGGCGAAGGCCGAAGCGGGTCGGGCGCTCGCGCTCGACGCTCGCGCGCCTGACGCTCACACCGCGCTCGGGTACGCAGAGTTGTGGAGCTGGAACCTCGCCGAATCCGAGCGCGCGTTTGCGCGCGCGATTGAAATCAACCCCAGTGACGCCACGACCCGGTTCTGGCATGCGATCCGGCTGGCGGCCGAGGGCCGTTTCGAGGAGTCGATCGCGGAAGCGAAGCAAGGCCAGGCGCTCGATCCGGTGTCGCCGATTGTCACGGCGGGCGTATCGTGGGCCTACCATCTCGCGGGCCGTCATGCCGAAGCCGAGAATTACGCACGGCGAGTGCTCGAGATCGAGCCCGACTTCGTGATCGGCCTGTCGCGGCTGGGCATCGCCTTAAAACATCAGGGCGACTACGATCGGGCCGTGACAACCCTGCAGCGCGCCGTGACCGTGTCGGGTCGAAATCCCGACGCGCTCGCGCAACTTGGCCACACCTATGGTCTGCAGGGACGCAGCCGTGAAGCGCGTCAACTCCTCGACGAGTTGAATGTGCTGTCGACGACCCGCTACGTGCCCGCCTTCGACCAGGCGCTCGTCCACGCCGGGCTCGGCGAGCGCGACGAGGCCTTCCGCTGGCTGGCAGCGTGCCTGTGACGAGCGCTATGGGCCGCTGGTCCTGTTGCGGGTCGATCCCGACCTCAAGGCCTTACGCGACGACCCACGGTTCGAACCGTTCGCGCAAAAAATCGCCGCGGCGCCGGCGCCTTAGACCGCCGTCGGCCCAGGCGCGCTGCGCCGGCGCCGTCGCGACAGGAGTGGGGCGGCCGGTGGCTTGCTGAATATATGATTGAATCGTATATTTAGCACGTGTGGATCAACCAAGACCTCGAACGGCGCGTGAGGCGATCGGCGCGGACGCGGCCGGTCCTCGTCTTGACCGGCGCCCGGCAGACCGGCAAGACGGCGACGCTGCGGCGGCTGTTTCCGCGCCACCGCTTCGTCTCGCTCGACTTGCCCACCGAGGCCGAACAAGCCGACAAGGATCCCGCGGCCTTCCTGGCGCGCCATCCCTTACCGGTGATTATTGACGAAGTGCAATATGCACCGGCCCTCTTCCGCCACGTCAAGGCGGTCGTCGACGCCGACCGCGGCCGGAATGGCCGCTTCCTGCTGACGGGGTCGCAGAAGTTCATCCTGATGAAGGGGGTGGCCGAGTCGCTGGCTGGCCGGGCCGACATCATCGAGATCGAAACGTTGTCGTTTGGCGAGATCCGTGGCGCGCGACCCCGCTCGACGGTCGAGGCTGCCATCCTGCGCGGCGGGTTCCCCGAACTGCATGCCAACCCCGATATCGACACCGCGGCGTTCTATAACTCCTATCTCGCCACCTACCTGGAACGCGACGTCCGCTCGCTCACCAACGTCGGGAGCCTGCGCGACTTCGAACGGTTTCTGCGGGCGTGCGCCTTGCGATCGGCCAACCTGCTGAACAAGGCCGACCTGGCGCGCGACATCGGCATTGCGCCCTCGACCGCGAATCAGTGGCTGTCGGTGCTCGAGGCGTCCGGCCAGATTGTCTTGCTCGAACCCTGGTTCTCGAACCGCACCAAGTCGATCGTCAAGAGCCCGAAGCTCTATCTCAGTGACACAGGCTTGCTGTGCGCGCTGCTCAATCTGCGGACCCTGCGCGACCTGAGGGAGTCGCCTTCGGCCGGATCCGTCTGGGAGACTTTCGTGTTCGCGCAACTGCGGCACCGGGAGCGTCGCGCCGGCCGTTCGGGCCGCGTCTACTTCTGGCGGGATCGCACGCGGGAAGTGGACTTTCTCGTGGAGGCGGGCGGCCGGGTCGAGCTCTTCGAGGCGAAGTGGAGCGAGATCCCCACGGTCCGGGACGCGGTCAATCTGCAGTTCGTTCGCGGCATCCTCGGGCCGCGAGCCGTATCGAAGGCGGCGATCGTCTGTCGCACCGCTCATGCGTGGCCGCTCGCTCCCGGCCTGCACGCGATGCCAGTGTCGGAGCTCTGAACGACACGCCGAAGTCGTCCTTCCCATTCGATGACTCGCAAGCCCTGAACCCGCGAGCGAGCAGTCATCCCAATAGGCAGGACATCAGGAGGTAAACAGGAGATCAGAAGGTCAGGAGAATACTTAGTTTGCGTACCATTGATCGTCGGGGTCAGCCGGTTTAAGCCGTCGCCCGGCAACTGCCCAGAGATACGCGGCGATCTATCTCTTGATCTCCCGGTCTCCTGTTTGAATACCTCCTGCTCTCCTGTTGAATCGCATCGAGCCGCGCTATAGTGCGCGGATGCGCGCACGCCTCGTTGTCCTGAGCCTGTTCCTGTCCGGCCCCGTCCTCCTGCATGCGCAGGGTGGTGCACTCTACGACCTTATCATCCGCAACGCCCGCATCATCGACGGCACCGCCAGCCCGTGGTACCGCGGCGAGATCGCGGTGCGGGGCGACACCATCGTGCAGATCGCACCGCGGATCGACGGCAAGGCCGCCCGCGAGGTCGACGCGCGCGGCCTGGTCGTCGCGCCCGGCTTCATCGACATCCACACCCACGCGCGCCGCGGCATCTTCGAGGTGCCGACCGCCGACAATTACGTGCGGCAGGGCGTCACCACGCTGATCGAAGGCCCCGACGGCAGCTCGCCGATTCCGCTCGCGCCGTTTCTCGCCAAGGTGCAGGCGCAGCGCATCACACCAAACTTCGCGATGTTCATCGGCCAGGGCTCGGTGCGCAGCGAAGTCATGGGCGAGGTCGATCGGGCGGCGACGCGCGCCGAGCTCGACAAGATGCGCGCCATCGTCACGCAGGGCATGGACGATGGTGCGTTCGGCTTGAGCTCGGGATTGTTCTATGTGCCAGGCGCGTTTACCCCGACCGAAGAAGTGATCGAGCTCGCACGGGTCGCCGGACGGATGGGCGGCATCTACATCTCGCACATGCGCGATGAGGCGAAGGGACTGACCGACAGCGTGCGCGAGACCATCGCCATCGGCGAGAAGGGCGGCCTGCCCACGCAGATCACGCACCACAAGGTGGTCGGCAAGAAGTACTGGGGCGGTTCGGTCGAGACGCTACGCATGGTGGACGAGGCCCGCGCCCGCGGCGTGGACGCGACGATCGATCAGTATCCCTACACGGCGTCGGCGACCAGCATCGGCGCGGCGCTCCTGCCGGCCTGGGCGCAGGAGGGCGGCCGCGAGTCGACCTTGAAGCGGCTGAAGGATCCGGCCACGCGCGCGAAGATCAAGGCCGAGAGCGTCGCGATTATCCGCGACGAGCGCGGCGGCGGCGATCCCAAGAACGTGTCGGTGTCGGCGTGCCAGTTCGATCCGAAGCTGGCCGGTCAGAATCTCGGCCAGATCACCCAGGGCCGCGGCCTCGCGGTGACGCTCGAGAACTCGGCGGAAACCGTGATGTGGATCGTCGAGCAGGGCGGCTGCGGCGGCATCTTCCACGCCATCGGCGA
>JANOZI010000409.1:0-5749 GCA_031429375.1 Acidobacteriota bacterium
GGCGGCCAGCCGGCACGGCAGCGGCCCGGTGCGAAGGGGGCGTCGGTGGCCCCGCGGAGAATTTCGTTCGACGCGTGAAGTCATGCCATGATATTCAGTCGTGAGCACGCCTGACTCGGAGATGCAGAGCCTGACGGAGGACCAGCGAGCCTGGGTCTTCAACAGCGAGGCACTGTGGCGCGAGGCGCATGGGATCGCCGCGGCGAATCCGGGCCTCGATCCTGGTGACGTGTATCACGCGCTCCGGTGTCTCGCTCTCTCACCCGCCGAGCGCCTCCATCGTGGTCTGACCCGTGTTCGAGATCGTTCTCACCTCCGCTGAGCGCGCGCTGCTCGAAGCGCTCAACACGCTGGGCGTCCGGTACCTCATAGTCGGAATGGGCGCCGCGCTCATCGAAGGCGCGCCCGGAACCACTCAGGACATCGACCTCTGGTTTGAACGAATCGACGAGGGGCAGTTACGCGAAGCCGCTCGCAGGGCGGGCGGGCTGTACACGTCCGGGTTTGGATTGCAGCCTCCAGCAGTCGGCGGGGAGGGGCTCGATCGCGTCGATGTGGAGCTCACGGCATCCGGGCTCGAACCGTTCGACCAGGAATTCCACAACGCGCGTGAATACGTTTTGGATGGCGTGCGCGTGAGAGTCCTGCCGCTCGATCGGGTGATCGTCAGTAAGCAGGCGGCCAAGCGCGCGAAGGATTCGGCCCAGCTTCCCATGCTCGAAGCGGCCCTGGCCGCCCGCCGCGCCAGGACAGAAGGCGACGAACAACAGTAACCTGCCCGCCCAACGCCATCATGCGCCGAGCATCAGTCGGCTCTGGTCCGTTCCCTCGAGCAGCTCGAGCGTCCCTGAAGCCGCTCGATTCTTTCCGCGATAATAGCCGCGATCAGCGAATGCCGCTGACGGAGGGTGGGTCCGACATGCGCACAGCTTTTCTGGCGGTTTTACTGTTCGTCCCGTTTCAGGCGCCCGCAGTGTCCGTGCCACTCGATCTCACCGGCCTGCGGCCGGGACCGATCGCCGTCGTCCGCAATGACGACTCCGTGACCGTGACCTGGCCGGACGAGACGGCACGCGTCTGGCGGGCGACGTTTTCGCTCAATCCCGGGCAACCGCTCATCACTTCGATCGGGCCCGACGGCGAGCCCGTGGTGAGCAACGCCCGTCCGTTCTATCAGGGCGAAACAGGGAAGCGCCGCGGCGGGTGGTACGCCTTCTTCGACGATCCCACGACCCACCCGGATGGGACCCGGCACGTGCAAAGCACGTTCGGTCTGCGTTCCGCCACGGCGCGCACCGTGGGCGAGCGAGTGGAGATGGTGTTCGACGGTTTGCGCATGGGCAGCTTCGACGGCGGGCTGGCCTATACGTTCTATCCCGGCAGCCGGCTGATCCAACAGGAAGCGGTCCTGACCACTCATGACGCCGACGTTGCGTACTATTACGACGCGGGGCTCGAGATGGCCGCGGCAGCCGACCGCCAGCCGGGCAACAACATGCGCACCGAGGTGGTCTACTACGACACCGACGGCGCGCTGAGACGCACCACGTCGAATGGCCTGCAGGCCGAACGCGTGCCGGTCCAGGCGCGCTATCGCACGCTGGCGCTCAAGACGTCCGGCGGAAGCGTGGCGGTGTTCCCGGCGCCGCACCAGTATTTCTTTCCGCGCGATTTCACTTCCAATCTGGGCTACGTCTGGCATCGGGCCTGGCGCGGGCGCGTATCGCTTGGCATCAGGCAACTGCGCGACGAGAACTGGCAGTACTACCCGTGGGTGAACGCGCCGCCGGACCGGCCGCAACGGATGAGCGTGTTCTTCCTGCTGTCGGCCGGCGCACCGGACACGGCGCTTGCGCACGTGCTCCGCTACACCAACGCGGATCGCTTTCGAGCGCTTGACGGATACAAGACGCTGAGCACGCACTGGCATCTGGCGCACACCGTCCAGGCGATGGCCAACGGGTTCGACTCGACGCCGCCCTTCAAGCCGGTGCTGAAGGCGATGGGTGTCGACGCGTCGATGATCATGGACTTCCACGGCGACGGACACCCGAGCGATCTCACCGATCTGCGGCTCGACGAGCTGCACGCGTACTTCGGTGCGCTTCGGGCGCAGTCGAATTCAGATTTCCTGCTGATGCCAGCCGAGGAAGCCAACGTGCACCTGGGCGGACACTGGGCGGTCGTGTTTCCCAAGCCCGTGTATTGGTTCCTGAACCGCCCGCCAAACGGCGCCTTTGTCTCGACACACCCGAAATACGGCACGGTGTACAGCGTCGCCGATGCCAAGGAGATGTTCGAGCTCGTGCGTCGCGAGGGCGGCTTCATGTACCAGACGCATCCGCGGACGAAGGGCTCCACAGGATTCCCGGACGGCATTCTCGCGACCGACTACTTCCGCGATCCGAGCTATCTGGGCGCTGGTTGGAAAGCGATGCCCTCCGATCTGTCCTCGCCGCGCCTCGGCGATCGCTCCTTCGACCTCGTCGACGAGTTGAACAATCAGGGCCTGCGCAAGCGCCTGATCGGCGAGGTCGACGTGTTTCAGTTCGACCACACGCACGAGCTCTATGCACACATGAACGTCAACTACATCAAGCTCGATCGCCTTCCGGCCTTCGACCGCTGGGGAGATGCGCTGGTCCCGATCGCGAAGGGCGAGTTCTTCACCACCACCGGCGAAGTCCTCCTGCCGGACGTGACCCTTGCGGCGTCGTCTGCCACCGAGATCGTGGCGAGCGCTCGCGTGCTGTGGACGCTGCCGCTTCGGTTTGCCGAGATCGTGTGGGGCGACGGCCAGACCACGCATCGCCACGTGATCGCGCTGGCGGAGACGCGCGAGTTCGGCAGCAAGACCTTCGAGTGGCGCGCCAGGGCGAGCGGCTGGAAGTGGGCGCGGGTGGCGGTATGGGATGTCGCGGGCAATGGCGCGTTTGTCAACCCGGTCTGGAGAGACTGAAGGACGCACGGCAGATGTTAGAGTGTTCCGGAAATGCGCGTGTCGCGGGCGCGTCCTGGAGGGCTTTTGATCAAGAGAACCTGGTGTCGCGGTGTCGTGTTCACTCTCATGTTCCTGCTGGGTGCAGGAATTCCACGCGCGGCAGCGCAGTTCGACACCGCGACCGTCGTCGGAACGGTGAAGGATTCGTCGGGTAGCTCTGTCGCCGACGCCAAGGTCACTCTGACCAACACCGAGACGGGCGTTTCGGTTGTCCGCACCTCGAACCGTGAGGGCAACTTCGAGTTTGTCTCGGTCCGCCCTGGTCTCTATTTGATCGCCGCCGAGAGGCAGGGCTTCTCGCTGGCGTTGATGGACAACGTCCGCGTCGAGGTCGGCGCGCGTCTGCGCGCGGACCTGAAGCTGGAGGTTGGCGCATTGACGGAGGAGGTCAAGGTCACCGCCGACGCCAAGCTGATTCAAACCGACGACAGCCAGCGTAGCCAGGTGCTCTCGACCGTCCAGATTCAGCAACTGCCGCTGAACGGCCGTTCGTATTCAGCGCTGGCCCTGCTGTCCACCGGCGTGCGGCGATCGTCAATTGCGGGTGGGCGCGAAGGCTCGTTCAACGTCAACGCCCTGCGCAGCACCATGAACAATTTCATGCTGGACGGCCTCGACAACAACGCGTACGCGACGAGCAATCAAGGCGGTTCCAATCAGATCATGCAGCCGCCGCCCGACGCCGTGGCCGAAGTAAAGGTCATCACCAACAACCAAAGCGCCGAGTACGGCCGATCGGCCGGCGCGACGATGAACGTCGCGTATCGGAGTGGCACCAACCAGCTGCGCGGTGGCGTGTGGGAGTTCTTCCGGAACACGGCACTGAACTCCAGCACGTTCTTTGCGCCGCCTGGAGGGCAGAAGGCGACCCTGGAATTCAACCAGTTCGGTGGTGTGTTGGGTGGCCCAATCCTTCAGAACAAGATGTTCTTCTTTGCCGACTACGAGGGGCTGCGCCAGAAATCCGGCGGCGTTTCGTTCGCGACCATTCCCACTGCGGAGCAGCGCCGGGGCATCTTCGCGGTTGACGTCCGTGACCCGCGCACCGGCACCATCTACCCGGCCGGGACCCAACTGCCGATGACGGCGTTCGCGCGCAAGGTCCTTGGTGACCTGCCGGATCCAACGCTCGCCGGCACGGCCAACAACTACGCGGTGCAGCGGTTCTCGAATACCCCGTCGAACAAGGCCGGCGGCAAGGTCGATGTGCAGGCCACCGAGCGACTGCGTCTGTTCGGCCGCTTCAGCTGGCGCAATGCGGACGCCAGAAACGAAACGGCCCTGCCGCTGCCGACCGGGCCCGGGTATGGGCTGTCCTATACGAAGAGCAAGCAGGTCGCCCTGGGCGCCACCTACGTGCCGAGCGAACGGTCGGTGCTGGAAGTGCGCCTCGGCTGGTCGACCGTGCGCGGTTGGTCGGGGCAGGGCTCGCTCGGAACCGAGAGCGCCTTCGACGCGTACGGCATCACCGGACTGCCAAGTGACCCCCGCATCGCAGGCGGGCTTCCGAGCCAGATCATACCGGGTTACACCAGTTTCGGGCGGGGCACCGCGAGCCCGCAATGGCAATTCCCATCGACGTGGAATCCCAAAGTGAACTACACGTGGCTGCGCGGCCGTCAATCGTTCAAGATCGGCTACGAATACATCCACATGGCGCAGGAGGTGCAGGACATCAATCCCCTCTACGGCAGTAATACCTTCGCGGGCCAGTTCACGCGTCCGGCCGGAGCCGCGGCCAACAACCTCTACAACATCAGCGACTTCATGTTCGGGCTCCGTTCGCAGTATGACCTGAGCAACGTCGTCATTGCCAATTTGCGGAAGGACATGCATTTCCCCTACGTGCAGGACGACATTCGCCTCAACGATCAGCTGACGCTCAACCTGGGATTCCGCTACGAGTATGCGACGCCGTTCCGGGAACGGGACAACAACGCGTCGAACTTCAATCCGGCGACGCGCGCGATGGTGACGGCGACAGACGACGACCCCTACCTGGTCGATCCGGACCTCGATAACTTCGGTCCGCGGCTCGGCTTCGCCTACACGCCGTTCGCCAAGACCGCCATCCGTGGCGGCTACGGCGTCAGCTATACGCACCTCAACCGGACCGGCTCGGCTGACGTCCTCACCTACAATCCGCCGCAGACGATCGTGTCGGTCACCGCTCAGACTCCGGCCGATCCCAACTTCCTTCCGGCGGAGGCAGGCTACCCTGTCGGGCTCACCGATCCTTCGAGGTTCGACCCCAGACAGACCAACGTGCTGTATACGCCGCGCGACTTCAAGTCGGCCCGGACCCAGGGCTGGTTCCTCTCGTACGCCCGTGAGTTCGGTCCAGGAATGCTGCTCGATGTGGCCTACGTCGGCAACCGCAGCGACGACCTGGCGATGATCGCGAACTTCAACCAGGCCGCGCCGAACAACGCCGCGGGGACCATTCCATTGTCGCAGCGTGCCCGGCCGATTCCCCAGTATGGCGACATCACCTACATCTTCAATGGCGGCAAGGCGCAATACCACGGCATTCAGACGAAGTTCGAGTGGCGCATGGGAAGCGCGATCAGGCTTCTGAACTCGCTGAGCTTGTCGCAGGCGAAGGATAACAGTTCGCAGTCGCTCGAGTTCGCCTCGGGCGCCTCACCGGCGCCGCAGGACATCAACAACCTGGATGCAGAGTGGGGGCTGAGCGGCTACCATCAGCCTTACAACAACACCACCAGTCTGATCCTGGCCGTGCCTTTC
>JANOZI010000410.1:0-2920 GCA_031429375.1 Acidobacteriota bacterium
GATTACATCGAGCGCCATTGGCGCCTCGTGCACGACCCGGCGCTCGCCGCGGTGATGGGCGAGATGGCGCACTACACGCCCGGCTCGCATCTGCTCGCGGCATTGACGGGTGCGTGGAGCGGCACGAATGCCCTGCACGCCTTCTATCCGCTGCTGTCGGCATGTGCCGCCCTCACCGCGGGATTCGTGTTCCTGATTGCGCGCCGCCTGATGCCGCTGCCATTTGCGATCATCAGCGTGATGCTGCTGCTGTTGCCGATCCACTATTTCGTGGGGCCCTTCACGCGCGACGGGTTTCTGGCGCAATCGATCTCTTCTCTTTTCGCGGTCTGCATGTGGTGGGCGATCGTCGCATGGGACGAGCAGCCATCGCCGGCCTTCGCGGCGGTGATCAGTCTGGCGGCGCTCGGCGTGTTCCTTACGTGGCCGGTGTGGATCGGCCCGCCACTCCTGATACTTGCTGCATCGCTCTACCCCACCACGCAAAGTCCGCGTGGCGGGGACCCCGGGTTACGCGCGGGGCTGCCGGCGCGTCAGCGGCTGCGAGACGGCGCAATCGTGGTCGGTCCGTTGCTGGTGATCGCCGGCGTGCACGCGGCCGGCCGTCTTGACGCCGTCGAGGTCGTTCGCGCCAGCGGCGGCGTACTGGCGCCGTCGATCGACACGTTCGGCTGGGCATTGCCACTGCTCGCGGTGGCGGGTTTCGCCGTCGCCATTACAGACCGCCGCGCCCGCATCACGCTCGCCTTGTTGATCGCGCTCGCGGTACAGGCGGCGACGTTGTGGATCGGGGCGAAGACCGACGGCGCCGCGACGCCGTACCTGGCCTACAAGATGATGTATCTCGCGATCTATCCGCTCGCGGTGCTCGGCGGCGTGGCGTTCGGGCGCCTGCTGGCGGGCGCCGATGCTCGAGCCGTCACGAGCCCGCGCGCTCAATTTGCCGGCTGGGTGGTGGCCGCCATCCTGATGGTGACGATCGTGCGTCCCGCCTTCCGCGAGCCGAGAGGGGTGCCGATCGTGTCCACCGATCTGTATGAGGCAGGGCAATGGGCGCGCGACAACGTCGGAGCGGCATGCGTTGATTACCTCGTGGCCGACGCCAACACCGCCTACTGGCTGCACTTCGCTGTCCTGGGCAACGCGCGCGCATCCGCACGAACGGCCGAGGTCGATCGCTACGATCCGCGGGCTGCGATCGGGCATTGGATCACAGCGGATCAAGCGCAGGGGTTTGCGATTGTCGATCAGCGGCTCTTGCCCGACGAGGTCCGCAGCCGCGTCGAGGAGATTGCGCGTTTTGGCAGCGCGGCCGTGATCGCGCGTCCCGGCGCCTCGCGGTGCGTGTCACGCTGAGGACGCTGGTCTGTCCGCCGGTGCTATAATCAAGGGTTGTGATTGCTGTAAACAATGTCTCCATGCGCTTCGGCTCGAAGGTCCTCTTCGACGAAGTGACCACCAGTTTCCTGGCGGGCCGGCGTTATGGCCTCACCGGCCCCAACGGCTCGGGCAAGTCTACCTTCATGAAGCTGCTCACCGGTGAGCAGCCGCCCCAGAAGGGCGATGTCGTGCGGCCGAAGAAGCTCGGCGTGCTCAAGCAGGATCAGTTCGCCTTCGACAAGCTGCGCGTGATCGACACCGTGATCATGGGCAACCAGCGGCTGTGGAGCGCGTTCGAAGAGCGCGACGTGCTCTACGCCAAGGCGGAGATGACCGACAAGGACGGCATGCGCCTCGGCGAGCTGGAGGGCATCGTCGGCGAGGAAGACGGCTACACCGCCGAGAGCGACGCCGCGATCCTGCTGCAGGGGCTCGACATTCCGGACGAGCTTCATGGCCGCACCATGGGGGAGATTCAGGGCGGGCAGAAAGTGCGCGTGCTGCTCGCCCAGGCGCTGTTCGGCCATCCGCAGGCGCTGCTGCTGGACGAGCCGACCAACCACCTGGACCTCGACTCGATCCACTGGCTCGAGGACTTCCTGGTCCGCTACGACGGCACGCTGATCGTGATCTCGCACGATCGCCATTTCCTGAACGCCGTGTGCACGCACACCGCGGACATCGATTACCAGACCATCATCACCTACACCGGCGGCTACGACGAGATGGTGATGGCGAAAACGCAGATCCGCTCGCGGCTCGAATCGCAGAACGAGCAGCGCGACAAGAAGATCGCGCAGCTGAACGACTTCATCCAGCGCTTCTCGGCCGGCACCCGGTCGAGCCAGGTGCAGTCGCGCCGCAAGGAAGTGGAGCGGCTGCAGACCACCGAGCTGGCGCGCTCCAATATTCAACGGCCCTACATCAAGTTCGCGATGAACCGGCCATCGGGCCGCACCGCGCTCGAGATCGAAGACATTTCGAAGGCGCACGGCGCGCAGCAGATCATCGACGGCTTCGACGCCATCATCAGCCGCGGCGAGAAGATCGTGCTGGTCGGCCGCAACGGCACCGGCAAGACGACGATGCTCAAGGCGTTGCTGTCGGATGCGCCGGGTTTCTCTGCGAAGGGCGACCTCGACTCGGGCAAGATCAAGTGGGGCCACGAAGTCGCGATCGGCTATTTCCCGCAGGACCACGCCGGCCAGATCGAGAAGGGCATGACCGCGGCGGAATGGCTGCACCGCTTTGATCCGGACGCGTCACGCCAGGACATCCACGGCCTGCTCGGGCAGATGCTGTTCAGCGGCGAGGAAGGCCTCAAGCCGACCGAGGCGTTGTCGGGCGGTGAAACGGCGCGGCTGCTGTTCTGCCGCATCATGCTGCAGAAGCCGAACGTGCTGGTGCTCGACGAGCCGACCAACCATCTCGACCTCGAGGCGATCAACGCGCTGAACAGCATCTGCCCGAGCAGGCCGTGGATGTCCTGGCGTGACGCGTCCGGATCAAAGCGGTGCAGCCATTCCGCCGCGGTCATGCC